>JAKMFF010000112.1 GCA_022425585.1 Candidatus Poseidoniaceae archaeon | reverse complement strand
TGATGGTTCCAAGTTTGATGAGAATGAGATTTCCCGCTTTTTCCTTGATCTTATGTTCGATGCGTTTACACCCGCTATGAATCCTACAAAGATCAGAGTTGATGAATAAACAATCAAAATGAATATTCCTTTCAAGGTCGCATCCGTGCTGATCGCTACGTAAATCGCTCGCCCTGTGAGGAGTATCACAATTAACATCGAAAGCACGACAACTGACTGCGAGGACGTATTGTCAGTTCTTGATTGAGGGTAATCCATTGCCATGTTGCTTCTTCCGCATCCTGCTACTAAAGAAACTTGGTATACGGTGTTTGTATATTCGCAAACCAGCGTATTCATGGGGATCCCATGTATACGCCCGTGAACACAACGGTAGGCTATGACAAAGCCCACTGGGAACCCTTTGATTTGTCGAAACCTAAGCAATGGGTATTCGGATAGGCCCCTTTGACAAGCCCCGAAACCAATTACACTAACTTTCGAAAAATACACCAAGTTTTGGCCATTTCGGGTTCATCATGATTCCTTTTAATCTTGAAAACTTCCCATCCACCTGAGCACTGCCAGTCTAACCAATCTGTGAATGATTTATACTCGGGGGTTTTGAAATATTGGTCATAAGCGCCATTCCAAGTTTGCACTTCTAAGATACTTCCGTCGAGTTGGTCTTGTTGTGTAGTTGCCCAGTATCTTTCTTTGTGCTTCCATTCTGCCATACACATCGTAAATGAGATTTTGATATAAAAGAAATGTATTAAACAGAAAAAAAAAGTAGGCCAGAAAAGAAGTCTTTATTCTCTCGAAATAAAGATTGAACTAGAGGGGGGCCCACTGCTCAGGCGTCCAAGCAAAGGGTACCCTTGTTATCACAGGCGATTTAGAGTGCTCCCGTTTTGAGTTATTGTGCCAAATTGGTGTTTTTCACCAATGAAAAAATCATGCACTTAAGTAGTAGAATTTTGACAGCATGACAATGCAAACAGGTACAGTAAAATGGTTTAACCAAACAAAAGGCTTCGGCTTTATCGAACAAGAGGGAGGCTCCGACCTCTTCGTACACAAGTCACAAGTGACTGGTGAAATCAACGATGGAGACACCGTAGAGTTCGAAATCGGTGAGGGTCCAAAAGGGCCAAACGCAATCAATGTGCGTAAAGTTGAGTGATTAGTAATACTCATTCCTTACGCCTCATTCTTGAGAAAAACTTAGCCTAGTTGCTTTGTTAAGAACTTTTTAGCTCTAACCAGAGCATCGCTTCTAGCAGTTGGATTTCCCTCTACATGAGCGCCCCTATTGCGCAAAATGCGGATTACCCAACGTCGCTGCCAACGCTCATTCAACGGCCACCGGATACCGAGGAATAATTTTCCTGACATGTATCCATTCTTGTTTATTCTAGCAGTTCGCTTCTTTAGATGAACAGCCTTTGGTAGTAGAGTATACTTTTTCTCACTGTCAAAAGAATGATGGGCATCGCCGTATACGTGTAGTGTTGTATTGGGTAATTGCGGCAACAAACTCTCAACAAAGTGAATTGGCGTCCAATCGTCTACATCGCCGTGAAGAATTAACATAGCCGCGTCAGACCAGTCTTTAACCTCGGGTCGCAGATGAGCCGCCGGATAGAATGGCAGATGCGCATCAAACGGCTTTCCTAGGATTTCAATAATTGGCGACCATGCCGAATAAAGCGCAACAGTTCCTCCAAGACTCCATCCAGCTACACCAATCTTGCCAATTCTAGCGTCTTGTTTCAACATTTCACGAGTTCTAAAAGCATCAACAATCATCATCGCATGAGTCACAGTGAGTTGATCATCAACGGTATTATCAATCGACCTAGAGGAGAATGAATTCACTTTACAAACCGCTAGTCCTGCTTCAAGCCAGCCATTGATATGTTCCTGATGGTGCTCTGCCCAGCCCATACTTCCATGTAGGGCAATAACGCAGCCAAACGGGCCTTCACCTTGTGGTAGGAATAATTCTGCTTCAACAGTAGTTTTTGCAGTTTTTTCTAATCCATTTAGGATGTGATAAATCTCAAAAGGCGAGCGGGACTGTACTTGAAGTCGCTCGACCATGCACAGACTATGGCCTCTATCACTTCAAATGTGGTTTCACAGTATTGGCGAATGAATTAATTCAAATTCTGCTGCGTAACAAAACTAAAGCCATCATAAGCATGTTAACTCCTAGTACCAACTCTGGCAGATAATTTAGATTCTGAGTAACCGCCATAGCGAAGATAATCAGTGACTGCATGCCAAACCCTAGAGATGAAGCAACGGTTAATTCAAACGTTAAACCTTCAGAACCCTTACCATACAAGATAGAGATGATACGGTCTTGCCAACTGAAAAAGAAAAGATATAGTGAGTGAAAAATATTGACGTTCCGTTGTTTTTCCCAGGGATGAGCAACCGGTCTAATCCGTTCATCAACCCGGCTAGTTGAATCTCCCGAGCCCAATGCTCTCATCAATACTGAATAGTAATTAAACAACGAATATTGGAATAAAGTGGCCAAAATCATCGCACAAGTAAACATAATCGACCAATCAAAAACACTGCCAAAGGCCCCCATTACGGCAATTAATCCAATCGTATCAGCGACAGTATCCCAATATCTCCCAACATGCGAAGGTCGTTCCCTAATCCTGGCTAATTCTCCGTCAACAGCATCGATTACTCCCTTGATTATCAGCAATGAACATGCGAGAATCATATCACCTTGTAAAATCAGCCAAGCACAAAAAATAGTGAGCACTAAGTGGATGTTAGTGACCTGAATTACCGAGACTGGTTTTTCCTTTAGGTACCGAGCCACAACTCGAGCAAATGGTCTGCCCCACTCAGATAAATCGACGACATTTCTGTCGCCATATTTCCTCACCCCCACTAGTACACCCAGTAGATTGTAAAGTCCGATACTCATAATGTTGAGCATCAAATCTGTTGTATGCGGCCGCAAAAGGCCGACATAACGTGAAAAGCATCACTCATATTGCGGCATGATATTTTAGCTGTAGAATCAGTACTGTTCCAGCACAAGTTCTGTTGTGGTCGAACCAATTTCATTTGGCGCAGCCATCCACATTTTGTCTAATAATGCTCTTAGCGCCATGGTGTCGTCAACGTGAACAAGGGCCACTAGATCAGCCTCTCCAGATACTTCATAAATTATTTCAATACCATCCCAGCCAGTTACTTCTGAAGCAAAAGAACCAATTTCGGCACCAGGCAGTACCTTGATTCTAACAAGTGCAGTAAGGCCTACTCCACCTTCTCTAATTGTGTAACCTCGAATAATCCCATTTTCTTCCATCTTCTTCATGTGCGTACGGATGGTTTTTTCTGATGCGCCAATATCTTTGGCTAGTTCAACACACGACATTCTGCCATTTCTTCGCAGGTGGGCAAGTATCGCACGGTCAATTTCTGCTATTCGGGCCATGACAGGCAGTACTAGTATTGGTATATTAACGCTACTAAACTACATCTTTTCAGACTTTTTTGGTAAATTTAGTCCTAAATAAGGAAAAACAACCGAAAAAATACCCTTTTTCAAAAATCCGCTTTATTCAAATGACGAGTTCTGCTCGGTGACATGAGGCTCACCCATGTCTAACCAGATATCCGGATTAAACGCCAGAATGATTCTCGATAGCCGGGGTAATCCCACTGTAGAGGTTGATTGTTATGTTGATGGCATACTCACTGGGCGAGCTGCAGTTCCTTCAGGCGCTTCAACAGGTGCGTATGAAGCACTTGAAATGCGTGATGGAGATTCTACTAAGTATCTAGGAAAGGGCGTTAACCAAGCAGTAGAAAACATCACTCATCGTATCGAAGAGGCGTTGGTTGGATTGCCAGTAGATGAGCAGAAAATAATCGATGAAGTAATGATTGAATTAGATGGTACACCAAACAAATCCTCGCTTGGTGCCAATGCAATGCTTGGTGTTTCTCTGGCCTGTTTACATGCTGGGGCCGCAGTTCATGAATTGCCACTGTGGAAGTATATCGGTGGTGTTTCAGGCGGTCTCATGCCTGTTCCAATGCTCAATATTCTCAATGGAGGCGCACACGCAGCAAGCAATGTTGACGTACAGGAATTCATGGTTATGCCGCACGGATTTGACACCTTTGAAGAGGGCCTTAGGGCTGGAGTAGAAACTTATCACGCATTGAAAAAGGAGCTCAAGAGCGATGGCTTGCTTGGCGGCGTTGGCGACGAGGGTGGCTTTGCACCAAATCTTCCTGCCAACGAAGAGGGACTGAAATATATGGTAAGGGCAATAGAAGGTGCAGGTTATTCCACTGAAGATATGGGAATTGCACTTGATGTTGCTGCTACAGAATTTTACTCAGATGATAAATACCACATGGACGGTAAACAAATTTCTAGCGATGAGTTATCTAACATCTATGCTGGGTGGCTTGATGATTACCCGATATTGTCAATTGAAGATGGCTTTGCCGAAGATGATTGGCG
>JAKMFF010000096.1 GCA_022425585.1 Candidatus Poseidoniaceae archaeon | reverse complement strand
TCGTAGCCCAGTCCGGGTTTCGAATCTAAACCAGCATCCTGATTCCTCTTTAGTGCAGTTGCAGCAGCCACCACTGCTTCCTGCCAAGTGGAGCGGAAACCCTTACCCCCAAACTTACTCCCGTCAGGAGTGGGAATTCCATCGCTGAAGATATCTTTCAATGCCTCATCCATGTAACGCGTACGAGTCATATTACGTTGCCATTCTAATCTCTGTTCGATAGTAACCGACATGTAGTAGGCAAGTCTCCTCAACATCAATTTCATATCGATGAGGAAATGGGTATTTCTCCTCTCGACAAATGCACCTAGCGTTCTTCGTGGAATGACTTCAGTATCTTTCTCGTCTGCCATTTTTGCTTCAACCTGCGCAACTAGAGCAGTTTCTAAGGAAACAAGAAATCGTTGGCAAAATTTCCCCCAAGATGGCCCTTCAAATTGTTTCATTTCTGAACCAATAACATGATCCCAAATATCCGAAACTAACGAAATTCTACCATCATGTTGCTGAGCGACAAATAGCAGAATCTCTCGTTTTGCTGCGTCGACAAGTAATGGTTGAGTAAATTCTAACTTTGCCTTGGGCGACCAATTTGAGCCAAAAATTTCCGGAAGGTCACCCTGCGCCATGTGACTAGCCACAGGAAACTCCCATACAAATTGAACGATTTGGATTAAACCGACTCAACTCGGTTATTTACCGCATTCTTGGTTATTTTAGCGATTACTATGGTTACTAAAATTGAGGCAATTACGCCAACTAGCAGAAGAATTGTTCCTACTGGAGATTTTGCAAACCCGTCCATACCGTCTCCACTAAAAACCAATTTACCTGCTGCAAGCCCAAAATAAGCATAAGCGAGTGAATATACAATGCTGGAAAGATTGGATAAACAGAATACGCGAACAGAAACAGGACTGCTAGACAATACATAATTCAATAGTTCATCGGGTAATATTGGTGAAAGTCTAACCAATACGGAAATCTGCATGGCCTCCTCATTAATCGCCGACTCTAATTTTACCAATCTCTGATCTTTAGCCACGATCTTAGCGATATAATCTCTAAATAGCCACCTACCAAGTAAAAACGCGATAAGACCGCCAATTAAAGAAGCTAAAAAATTGACCAATACTGCTAACCAATATGGAAATAATGCACCTGCTCCAACTTTTAGTATAGGGGTTGGAAGTACTAACACTATTGCTACAGAGACCATCAAACAATAGACTACGGAAGATAATGGTCCGAGCTCGTCAAACCATTCAATAAATCCACCAACATCTTGGAAGAAGAAAAATCCAACAATAAGCCAAACTGAAATTATGCCTAGGGATAAATATAGCCTTAACCTACTGGCCTTTTCCTCTTTTATCTTGATTTTTGAATCGGAGATCAATACTACTCCTCCTCTTCAGATACACCATTGATTGTATTTATCGTCGGAAATGAGGACAATACATCACCGATCATTTCGGTTACATCCTCAATTTGGGTAATCAAAGTAATGTCTTCAACAGTTCCGGGTCGACCCAAACTCCACATTAATTCATAGACTAATTCGTTTGTTAGCCTGGTTAATTTCAATACCTCTGGGTCTACTCCAAACAAGTCATCTTCTGGCCGTAAAGCCACCAGATCCGGCTTTTCATCCAAGACATCATCCATCACAGATTCTATCTCGCTTTGAATGGAGGATGCCTGCTGCTCAAGGATGTCTTCCATGGTAGTCATGCCACCTTTTAGTTTCGACGAGCCAGCCTTTCCTGAACCCAATCTTTGTCCTTTACCAATTTCATTATACGATGGCGCATCGGCTGATTCTTCACCATCCTCACTGATATTTTGATTATTTTGAAACTGTTCCGGATCGACATCTTGAACCAAATTGTTCAGCGCAATTCTTAGCATTGCTGCCATCGTTGAAGAATCAAACATTTCATTGACTTCTAGACCTTCTTCATCCATCTGAACAAGAATCTCATCGATAAATCCGGGATTGATTTTTTCTGGTCCAACCAAGCCTTTCAACATTGGCAAAGCCCATGTTGAATCACCCATTAGCATCGATACATCGAAACTACCGCCACCAGAATT
>JAKMFF010000042.1 GCA_022425585.1 Candidatus Poseidoniaceae archaeon | reverse complement strand
CCTACTGAAGCAATGGAAAATACTACCTTTACTATGTGGGCAAATACCTCTGAGCCAAGAAGTGTTGAATCAACTTTCTGGCTTGAAGTTCTCGAAGATACCGACGGCGATGGAATGCCTGACCAATTACCAGATGATTATCCAGATACAGGACTACCACCATTTGACTTAATCGAGGATTTGGATGATGACGCTGATGGCATGCCGGATATTGATGAAGCAACCAATGGTACAGATTCACTCAACCCAGACACCGATGGTGATGGATTCTGTGATGGTCCTAGTGCAGTTGACGGCGTATGCTACGCTGGTCCTGACTCACATCCTCTTGACCCAGATATGCCGGTTAACACTGATGGTGACGCATTCCCAGACGAAGACCCAGATGGTGAAGGTGGTCTGATTGCTGATGATGATGATGACAATGATGGCTACCTTGACACTGAGGAAGTTGATTGTCTGTCTGACCCACTTGATGTCAATGATGTACCTAGTGACATGGACGGCGACGGAATTTGTGATGCTATGGATGATGACAAAGACGGTGATGGAATCCTCAATGACGAGGAAACCAATACCGGTAACTTTGACGACCAAATCGACGGACAAACCGATCCAGCTAATCCAGACAGTGATGGCGATGGAATTTGTGACGGGCCTGCTACACCTGATGCAGATATTTGCGTTGCTGGTCCAGACGCCTTCCCTAACGATCCAGCTGCGGCTGTTGATACGGATGGCGACGGTATGCCTGACGAGTTAATCGGTGAATCAACTACTGGCCTAATCGAAGATGATGACGATGATAATGACCTTATTGATGATGCAACAGAATTGTTGTGTGGTACTGATCCAAAGGTCGTTAACGCACTACCAGATATTGACGGGGACGGCATCTGTGATGCAATGGACGATATTCTAGACTTGCCGTTTACCATGTCATATGATACTCAACATCTTGACCTATTTGCCAACAAATCAATGGATGCATTCATGCCAAATGTCACAGGACTTGGTGATGTAGCCAGTTGGGAGCTTATCGGTGAATTACCAGAAGGGCTAACCTTTGGTGTTAGTGAAGCAAGAAGTGCTGGACTTGATGGTGGAATTCGTGGTACTCCTGCTAATGCTACCCTAGATCCAGTTAACCTGACTGTATGGGCTAACAACTCGAATTATCAACAATCATTCAGTTTGATGTTAACCGTATTCAACGATACCGACAACGATTCATTGCCTGATTCCTTGCCGGCAAATTACACTGGTAATTTGACTGCCGATGATGATGATGACAACGATGGATTCTTTGACCAAGATGAAATTAACTGCGGTTCAGACCCACTAGATAATAGTTCAGACCCTACTAACACAGACGGTGAAATTTGTAAGCAGTTGGCCGATGGTGGCAAAGATGACGAGAAAGACGGCCTTGCTTGGTGGTGTTTCCCGCTTTGTTTCATCTTGCTACTATTCTTACTTGTGCCACTACTGTTATTCCGTGACAGAGTAATTGGCGTAATTGATGATGCTGAACCAGAACATACTACTTCCAAGCCAAAGTTCGCTGAAGGTGCAGGAACCAAGGAGAATCCGTTTATTCTCAAACCTGCCAAGACTGTCAAACCTGGGGATACGATATACAGCAAGGAAGTCATTACCATAACCGACATCACTCCTAACTTGAAGGTCAAATCTGTTGACTACTTCGACCGGGAAAACGGTCGCAAGTTCACCATGCAAGACCAAGCAGGTAGTGAAGAAGGCGTCAGAATGATTGAGGCGAATGAAGACGGTGAGATTAAGTTTAAACTAATCTTTGATGATAGTTTTGAGCCAACTCTGGCTGGTGGAGAATTCCAAGGTGCAGTTAAGGTTGGACGACGTTCAGTATACTTGATGTGGGATGTTAAGGTCAAACCAGACCCTGAATATGTCAAGGAGCAGAAGAAACTCGAAGCTGAGCGCAAAAAAGCCGAAAAGCAATCTAAGAAAGAGGCAGCTGAAGCAGAGAAGCTAGCCGCCTTAGAGGCCAAAGAAGCAGAAGCGAAAGCCAAGCAGGAAGCCGAAGAGGCCGAAAAGCAGGCCAAGAAAGCAGCCGCTGCAGCCGCCAAAGAAGAAGCCGCCGCCGCTAAAGAAGCAGAAGCAGCAGCACTAGCCGCTGCCGCCGCTGCAGAAGCAGAAGCAGCAGAACTCAAGGAGAAGAAAGCAGCCGATAAGGCTGAAAAAGAGGCTAAGAAAGCAGCCGCTGCGGCGGAAAAGCAGGCAGCTAAGGAAGCCAAAGAGGCAGAAAAGCAGGCCAAAGCAGAAGCCGATGCAGCAGCCGCCGCTGAAGCAGAAGCGAAGGCCAAGCAGGAAGCTGAAGATGCTGAGAAGCAGGCCAAAGCAGAAGCCGATGCAGCAGCCGCCGCCGAAGCAGAAGCGAAGGCCAAGCAGGAAGCCGAAGAGGCAGAAAAGCAAGCCAAAGCAGCAGCCGAGAAGGCTAAGAAAGCAGCAGCTAAGAAACCAGCAACTACCAAGCAGGCCAAGAAGGAAGAGGAAATTCAGCGTGTCAAATCACGTGCGAAGACCATTGACTTCAAGGTACTTGGAACTGCATCCTCAACTAAACTGAAAAGTGAAGTCAAGAAGGGCGCTAAGACGCTAGAAGTGGCTGATGCTAAGGAATTTGCTGATGCAGGAAGTGCCGCAATAACTGATGATGCTGGCTCAACAATCATTACTTGGACTGGTAAAGACGGTAACACTCTAACCGGTGTTGGTGGAATAACCAGAGTATTTGGTAAAGCCTCGGTGGTTATGGTAAAGGATGATTTGCAAGTAATCAAAGGAATTGGTCCGTTTATCGAAGAGAAGTTGAATGCTTTAGGTATCACAACCTATCGACAAATTGCCAATATGACTGCTAAACTAGAGACTCAAGTCAACGAAGCTATCGAGTTCTTCCCTGGCCGTGTCAAGCGAGACCAGTGGGTCAATCAAGCCAAGATCTTACTTGGTGAAGATGTCAAATTGGATGAAAAGGCTCTCAAGCAGGCTGAAGAATTGGAAAGAATTGCAAAGAAGGCTGAGACAATTGACTTTGCAACACTTGGTGTGGCCACTATTGATGAGAAAGACGACCTACAAACCATCAAGGGAATAGGTCCGTTTATCGCCGAGAAATTGTATGCTTTAGGTATTTACACCTTTGAACAAGTTGGTAATATGACGCCAAAGATCGAAGAAGAAGTCAACAAGGCGATTGAATTCTTCCCCGGTCGTGTTAAGCGAGATGAGTGGGCTAGACAAGCAAGAGAACTACACGATAACAAATAGTAATCTCAAGTTGTAGTGGCTCAAAGCCTCATCAGTAGATGGTGTTTGTGAGATTTGGCCGGCAAACCGCAACACTAACCGCAGGTCTAGTGTAAGTTATGTCTAATATATTGACAATTCATATTGCAGTAACAAAGCAAAGCCATAAATCGTGTAGATGGATGAATTCGCCCATGGGCGGTGTAAAAGCGAGTGGTGATATGAGGTATTTTCAGATACTTATTTCATATGAACACGCTAAGCATTTACCTGGTAATGTGATTACTGATTACTTCAATAAATTAGAATTAGTTACCGGCACTGGTGTGATTGATTCAATCCCTAACTGTATTGTAAAAGTCGAACATGATGGGATTGATATAGATAAAATCAAAGACAAGCTAAAAGATAGTTTAATCATCGACAAAATTCTCCAAGAAGGTGATAATTTTGCCTACCTGAAGGCGAAAACACCTGGACCAATTCAACGGATAATTGGGGCAGAGGAAGAGGCATGGATTATGCCCCCGACCTCGCTTTCCAGAGAGAACGGATTTCTTATGACCATACATGGCACACCTAAAGGGTTGAAAAGAATCAAAGATAAATTGGAATTATTGATTCCCGAGAGAATGGAGATGCGGATTTCTAAACTTATTATCGGTGATTGGATGGCTGCTCCTAAATTACCAAACAAGCGCAATTTAGCAATTAAAACCGCGGTCAAAATGGGCTATTATGACGCTCCTCGGACCTGTAACCAAAATGACATCGCCGATGCTTTAGGGGTAAAGCAAGGAACAGTTGCTGAACATTTACAAAATGCTGAAAGCATCATCATCAATTCGTGGGCCGAACAAACTTCGAATTCATAGCCCTCTAACAGTGATTAACGTTGCTAATATGAATAGTAGACTTCCCAAAATGGTAAAGGCTCTTTTGACGAATGCTGGTTCGTGCGTTTTAGATTTTATTTTCTCACCCAGATTAGACCAAACAATCATGGCGATAATTCCGCCGCTTGTAGTGATGGTAGATATTATCGCTATCCCCATAAGTCCACCGCCAAAATCAGCCAAAAACTTAGACATTAACATGAACACCATAGCCCATTCCTTGCCATTAACATATTGCATTAATACACCGGTTTTGAAACCAACTTTCGGCACCACATCAGGGAAACTTTGGATTTTCTTGGAGCGTCCAAGATATAATATGGCGAAGGCGATGAGGAACATAAATAATGATCCAATCAGATTAATCGCCACTCCTACAGGGCTATCTTCTTCAAAATAATCAACAGCTAAACCGCAAACAAAATGTATGGAAATAAAACCCACTGCCATTCCTGCAATGAGCGGAATATTGCTCTTTTTACCATGGACAACTGCATGAACTGTGCAAGTAATGTTATTTGGTCCTGGAGTAATCAAACCAGCGAGAAGTAGTATCAGCAAGTATGCTAAAGAATCCCACGGCATGAGTGATAAAAAGTGGGTGAGTGGTATAGTTTTTCTGTATTGTCTGCTGTTTAGAAGATTATTTGTTAATGTATTTAGTTTTAAGAAGTGCTTATTTTTGAGTTAATAATTCAGTAATTAAACTTTGATAATTTGGCTAATTAATCGGTTACATTAGTGCAACCTA
This sequence comes from Candidatus Poseidoniaceae archaeon, assembly GCA_022425585.1. The sequence continues at coordinate 1,496 of JAKMFF010000042.1, read as the reverse complement.
AGGCTTATACTGTTGATTCTACTCCAAGTTTCATGCGTAAAGCAGTACTAGTGATTCTAATTTTAACGGCATTACATCCAATGATTTCCCAAACCGCATTGGATGATAAGGCATTTCAACCGCAATTTAGCGGCGCTGCTGGAGTTGAGGTAATCGAAGAAATCGAGCCAAATAACGCCAACAATGCCGGTCAAGCGGTGTATCCAGGTGATGTGGTTAGAGGTGCAGTTGACATGTGGGATGACAGACATGATTGGTTTACCGTTTGGCTAGAAAGTGGTCAAACAATGCTGTTGACTTTGTCTCATGCGGCTGGTGATGGAGTTTCAATGTCGGTATGGGATGACAACAATTCACATCTCTATGATAGCAATCCAAGCAAGACTCGTGATACAATTTTCCTTTCCGAAGCGGAAACTGAAATGGGTGGAGCCTATACTGTATCGATAAACGCGACCATGACTGAAGCTGGTGGGGGAGCATACGTTCTTGAGATTGATGCCGGTTACAATGTTGATTGGTATTCCCCTGAAGTAGGCTGGTATGCTGCTTCAGAGCAATACAACGCCAAAGATGAATTGATGTATACATCAAGCCTATCATCATATCAATTTGCCAATTCAGCAACTACCACTAAGCAATCTGCCCCTGTGTGGAGTGATGGTGATTATTGGAACTTCTCAGTATCAATGCCGGAAATGTTTGGTGTGACTTATGAAGAATATCACCAGATGACGGTGACCGGCTCGGATAATGTTGCCGGCAAAGATTGCTTTACCGTAAGTATTGAGGGTAAGTCAACACTGAACATGAACCTCATGGGTATGACTACCAAATTTATTGACGAGCAATCTGGAGTTGCATGTTTCGACAAGAGTAACTTGGCGCTCGTCCATGAAAATCTAACTATGACTTCTTCAACTGAAATGTCTGGTGGAGCCTTTGGGGCAATGAGTACTTCCGCTCGAAGTTGCACAACATCAGATGGCGAACCTGATGAGGATTGTGACGACGTTGAGGACTTTTTCGACGATTGTCCAGGTACAGCACTAGGCGCTGAAGTTGATGGGTGGGGCTGTTCAGACGCACAAAATAACGGTGGCGACAATGGTGGAAATAACGGTGGTGGAAGTGGTGACACTGATGGAGACGGAATCCCTGACTCAAACGACGCTTGTCCTAATGAGCCATCAACCGCAGAAAACGACGCTAACAACGACGGTTGCCCAGATGATGATGGTGGCGACGGTAATGGCAACGGCAATGGCGACGGAAACGGCGGAAGCAATGATGGAGATGCCGATGGTGATGGTGTTATTGATGACGACGATTATTGTCCTGATACTATGGCTGGAGATTCAGTAGATGCATTTGGTTGCTCAGACGCCCAGAATGGTGGCGGCGATAATGGCGGTGGCGGCGACAACAACGGCGGCAACGACGGCAATGGCGGCAACGATGGCAATGGTGGCGGCGACAACAATGGCGGTGGCGAC
>JAKMFF010000078.1 GCA_022425585.1 Candidatus Poseidoniaceae archaeon | reverse complement strand
ATTTACAACGATCAGTCACCGAGATGCGAAGATCTTGAAGGGGTCTTCCTAAACCATCGTCGGTCATATTGCAAACTAGTAGATTGAGGTTATTCAATTATCTTACAAGCATTGATGTTTGATGAGTTACTCGGATGGTTGTGGAAAAAGTCTCTAGGGGGTTGAAATCTACTGATTTCAGCGAAATAATTGAAATCCCCAAAGTCAATCTAGAATCTATAGAATTTGACCTACCTCCTTCTAAAAGCCACATGATTAGACTATTAGCACTGGCATCCTTGGACAACGGCTCAACAATAATTAAAGTGAATCATGCAATTGGCCTAGATACTATCTCTATGATTGATTCTCTAGGTTCACTGGGCGTAGATATTGTGCGCGATAATGAAAATAATTGGATTGTATCTGGTGTAGGGAATAAAGGTTTTAGTTTAAATCAACCAACGGTGAATTGTGGTAATTCTGGTACAGCAATGAGGATTTTGATGGCAATGATAGCAACCATGAAGCAAACTATCATTCTTGAAGGAGACCAATCACTCTCCATTAGAGAAAACTCGGCGCTCAAAGACTCACTAAAATCTGCAGGAGTGTCAATAATAGAGACAACTAGTAATCATCTCCCAGTAAAAATTACTGGCCCCTGGTTTGCAGAAGAATCAATCATCTCCAAAATCAACCTGGATTTGAGTAAATCTAGTCAACCTTTGACAGCCTGGCTACTTGCAAGCTCGTTATTGGGTCAAAAAGTAATACTGACTCCAAGTAAATCGACAGTATCCAACAGACACCATAACCTAACTCTGCGATTATGCAATCAATTTGGAGCAAATATCAAGCGAATTGAAGGTCAATATCATTTAGCTAAATGGCAAGTAAAAACTCCAAAAGAGGTATTGGTTCCGGGTGATTCATCGATGGCAAGTTTTGCAATATTGTTATCAAAACTTCATCACAACAAAATTAAATTATCCCATTGGCCTAGCGAAGAGGATTGTTTAGGCAATGAAATACTAAAGCAGAATTCCGATAACTTTGGAATAAATTGGCAAGGTAACCAAATAAATTATTCTACTAATGGTAGGGTAGCAGATTATGACTTAACAGATTGTAATGATTTGATTACTCCCCTTTCTATAATTCTAGCAATCTCTTCAGGTGGTTCTCTATCTGGTATAGGTCATACGATATACAAAGAAAGTAATAGAATTTCTAAGACTATTTCTTTAATGGAAGATTTCGGCCTCACGGCATCTTATGATGGGGAGATTATGACAATTCCAGGTGGTCAGGTGCCAATAAAACCAACATCCCCTATATCGTCATATAATGATCATAGAATTTTCATGACTGCTGTTGCGTTAATGACAAAATTTGGCGGTGAAGTAATAGGTAGAGGATTGCATAAAATTGCCGATCCTATGTTTCTAGATAGGCTAGGGATAGTTGAATAATTTAGCCATGGCGACCAAAATGATGGTCCAATGAATCAATATTAATCCGTAATGCAGTTGGCCTGCCATGAACACAAGCCCAAGGGTTTGGTATCCTTCTCATGTCATCAATCAATCGTCGCATTTCAGACAAACTCAATTTCTCATTGGCTTTTACCGCACCCCGGCAAGATTTCATGAATGCAACGTGATCTTGGATTTTCTCTAGAGTTGATAGTGGCGATCCATCATCCGATAAATCTTGTAACAAATCTTTGAATAATGGTTCGATGTCTTTTCCATCTAATAGCATAGGATGTGATAGTAGGGAAATTTTATCCTCATCGGTAATTATTTCAAAACCTAACTCAAGCAACTTTTCTATAGAGGAATTGGCTACTGCGATTTGCACTTTAGTTGCCTGGATTAGCAACGGAGATATTAGTTTTTGAGCGTCCCAATTGTTCTTGATATTTTTCAAACGTTCATATCTCACTCTCTCATGTAGTGCATGTTGGTCTATGAGGAGTAATTCTTCTTCAGCTTGAACAATGATATAAGAATCTGCAAATTGGGCTAAAGGTTCCATTTTACCCATTATATTGATTTCTGATTCTAATGACAATTCATCGTTTGGAGAAACGGACTTTGCATTCTTAGCATGTCGATGCAAGTCTCTTTCTGCACTTGATAAGGCAGGTGCAATTGGATTACTATCTAATCCTGGAAGTGTTTCTTGCGGTATTTCTGACGTTGACATGGGTCTTGGTTTATCGACAGATTTTGTTTTTTCAACTTGACTGCCTCCTAAATTTAACTGGACTCCAGCAGCAATAGCCCAAGCTGGTACTGAATTATCAGAATCATTTTTTGTTGAGTTAGGTTCTTGAGGAGAGCTGGTTAATTCTTGATCGTTTTGCGCCGGTAAAAGAGATTCTTGAATCGGATTAACATCACGATTAAGGGACGCTAATCCGATGATTGAACCATCATTATCAGGTTCAGTGGCTACTTGCTCTAGAGTGTTTGCAATAGCTCTCTCAAGTCTTTCCAAAACTCTCCAGGAGTGTTTCAAACGAACTTCTCGTTTTGTTGGATGTACGTTGACGTCAACCTCTCCTGCTGGTATTTCTAAAGAAAGTACAGCGATAGGATGCCGTCCTTGCATCAGCCTTGTTTTATATCCCCGTCGAATTGATTGGTGGAATGGTCCGGAAGCTACTGGACGATCATTAATCAGAATGTATACTTCATCTCCTTTACCTCTAGTAATATCCGGGGTACTAATCCATCCAGACCATTTTTCTTTACCTGGTGCTTCAGAATCCTGCTTGGGTGCTTCTAGTTCAATTAGTTCCGAGGCTTGTCCTCCTAATATGTCATAGAGCCGATCTGCTAAATTTTCGGATTTGGGAACATTAAGTATGGTTTTTTCGTCAGATATTAACTTGAATCCAACTTCATTATTAGAAATAGCGTGGGAGACAATCACATCGACTATCTTGGCACCCTCAGTGGCAGGTCGCCTTTGGAATGATAATCTTGCAGGAGTATTTTTGAACAAATCCCTCACAGATATTGTAGTGCCATAAGACATTCCGCATTGTTCAATACTGTTCTTTTTACCAAATGATACAGTTATACTGTTGCCATTTTCCCCTTCGATACGGCTTGCCACGGTTAACAGTGAGACCATTCCAATACTCGCTAATGCTTCCCCACGGAATCCTAAAGTGTAAATTTCATTTAGGTCGGAAAAATTACTCAATTTTGAGGTGGCATGACGGTCGACTGAGAGAGGAATATCTTCTTTGTTAATGCCATGTCCGTTATCATCAATCACGATTAAATCAAAACCACCATTTTCAATGGTAACAGTAATTTGATTGGCGTTAGCATCTAAACTATTCTCAATCAATTCTTTTACTACTTGAGCGGGTCTTTCCACTACTTCCC
>JAKMFF010000066.1 GCA_022425585.1 Candidatus Poseidoniaceae archaeon | reverse complement strand
GCGTAGGATATGATGACGATGGAGACTGTCGGTCAAATTCCCGAACCGAATCACAAAAAGATACCAATGATAACGGGATTGCCTGTGATATTGAACTAGATCGAGATTTCAACGGTAATTTAAGATATTCAAGCGATGCATTTGTCGACGAGGATCCAGATGATGATGCATATGCCAAAGAAGCATTACATCGTGCTTCAATCCTGGGTATTGGAAAATTAGGATTTGTGTTCATAATCAGTATCTTCATCCCACTATTCATGGCTACTGGGCTGATTAGAGACGAAATGAATTCTGGTACTATGCATTACATGCTCACTAAACCAATAGCAAGAACTGAGGTATTTTTGTACCGTGTTCTTGGATATTTGGGCATTGTTTGGCCTTACCTGATATTGTTAACTTTAATCTCTGCGATAGTAACAGGCTTTGCTGGCCCCGGGGATTCATTTTTTAGGTTCTCAGAATTTGGTATTTGGCTAGCAATTTTATTTGCTGCAATGTTAGCGACATTAGTCTATGGTATGCTATTCTGTTTTCTTGGAACCATGTGGAAATATGGCATTGTCTTAGCAATACCATTTGCCGCTTGGGAGTTGGGTATGGCATTACTGTCCATGGGCGTACCCGAATCGCCAATTTTGCGTTTTTCTATTGTTGGATGGGCTATGGTCATCGTTGATTCAGCAAGTATGATTGTTTGGCCTGATATGGATTTGTTAATCAGTTCAGGGTTTTCAGTAGAAGTAGAAGATTCCTTTGGATTTGAACGTGAGGAATTAATTGGTTCTGAGGCATTGAATTATTTCTTCGCATCTCCCGGTTTAGGGGATATTAGTCCCTTCTTATCGATGATCATTGCCACAGTTGTCTTACTCATCCAAGCAATTGTTCTATTATTTATCGGTGGAGCAGTGTTCAAAGGGAAGGAAATAGAATGATGCCTTCGCTGGATAAGTTTGCTGGCGATCTATCTCGGATGTGGAAATTGCAAGAACGAGAACCGCTACATCATCTAACATGGGATTGGTGGTGGTGGCTATTGATGCTGGATGATGAAGACGGTAACCCAAGTGGCAAACAATTAATGGTATTGTGGTCAACTAAAGATAATCCTAAAGTTAGTGTTAGTGGCACTAATTGGGAACCTAAAGGTCGACCAGGATTTGACAATGAAGGAGGTATTTCTCTTGACGGTATGGTCTGTGCTTGGTGGTATGACGGCAAGCGAATGTATGAACCGTACATCAAGCACAAGTGTCGAATGATTGTGGTTAGTGATGACCACCCTTCTTGGCCTGGTGAGTCAAAGTCAGTTGGAAGTGGTGGCGGTGCAGTTGTTCCGTTGACCGATGATGATATGTCAATGGGGCTGAAGAGTGATCTTAGTGAATTTTGGCTGAATCTATCTACTGATGAATTTCCTGATGATGAAAATGTTCCGAGTAAAATGGAATTTACGCTTACTCCATGGAATGAACCGATGTCTACAGCAAGACATGCAACAGCTACTTATGCAATGAATATGGGTTATGACATACTTCGTTTACATGGCTGTAAAGTGTCTGGTGAATTAGATGGCAAGGATGTTTCAGGTACGGCATATTTTCAGAAAGTTTGCGTTCAAGCACCGTCAGTCCCTTGGTATTGGGGTATGTTACATCTTAGTGATGGATCATACATTGATTGGTTTTTACCTCATTTGAGTATGACTGTATCATCAAGAGATAACAAACCTTGGAAAAAACGAGACATAGGTCATATGAGTTTGTCACAAGGAGGTTTATTCCATGATGCAGTTGCTCAAAAAAGTCTCAAGTTTTCTAGTGTTAGAGTAGAAAAGTATGCACTAGATGATAGTGAAGGTGAACATGGTGCCAACCCTGGTAGTAAGCTTCCAGGCTTCAAAGTCGAAATGTGGAGTGATGAGGCAACTATTACTCTAGATGTTGAAGCTGTAGACCGCGCTCATTGGGCTTTTGAGCAACCAACAATTGGTGGCTTAGTATCTAATTTCACCTACAATGAATATCCATTATTGATCAAGAAATTAGTTATTTCTGACCAAAATGGCATTCGAACTGAGAAAAATTATGACTGGATTAGGGGTAATGCAGAACATTCGTGGGGTATTTTGCATTAAACTAACCCCTGATGGGGCAACATTCATTTGGGATAAGGCCCCAAACAATAACTAGAGGGAACGATGTGTCAGAAGAAGCAACCACGGATGAAGTCAAGGTTAGTGAAGAGCTAGAATCTCAACAAACCGAGAACTTGGCCAAAAAATTCCGATTAATTCCAGGGGAAGAAATCCACCTTACAAAGAAACCCAGTACCTTTGCGTTCGTTGGTATGTACGGCTTAGGTACCTTAGTTCTAGGGCTTCATTTTTTGTTTGGGAGAGTTGATTCTCTTGGTGAAGATTCAGAGGGTATTATGGCTTTGATTTGGGCTTTTATGGATTTAACCACTAGTGAAACAATGTCCTTCAGTTTCATCTTTTTCATGTTATTTGTGGCATGGCTAAATCGTTTGCTAAATACTTCTACCTCGGGCAGATGGGTTACTTTGTGGCTGCTACTTGTCGCATTTACACCGTTGATTATTCAAATTGATGATTTTATCTTCTTCGTCACAGATTTGTTTGGCGAAGGAAAAGGAGACTTTATTGGAATTGAGTACAATTTTTACTTGTTCGGCATTGTATACACTGCATTGTTTTACGGTCTAACATTTTATTACCAGAATAGTTTCCATTACGCAATTACTTCTGATGCGGTTATTTTTGAACATAGTTTCTTACTTTCCCGCTCGCATCGCAGAATTCTCTTCGATAGAATTTCAGAAGTTATTGTTGAGAGAACTCCAGTAGGCACCATGTTTGGCTATGCTACTGTGTCAATTCTGACAGATTCAGGTGTAGGCCTTGTTGATGAGTCAATGGGTGCTGCCGGAGCAGTAAATATGCCTGGCTCAGCAGATTCCTCAGATGATACCGTTGCCGACAAAGCAAGAAAATCTCTGTTGCGCTCATTTATTGGAATCATAACCTATCAACGCACAATAAGAACTGTACGGCCAGACCCTAAGCATTGCTTCTACTCAATCCGTAAGTGGGATAAGTGTAAGATGTTGCTTAATGAAATGCACAAAAAACATAGTCAGTCTAACTTACTTAGCGATTTGAAAGATTCAATTTCGTCCACAGATGATAATTAAATCTGAGCGAGTCCTTCAATAACTGAAACCACCCCGCCCAACTCATTGGAGAGGATATAATGAGTGATGTTCTACAACCTGCTATAGAAAAATTTGCCGAGGGTGACCTAGAAGGTGCCGTGAATATGTTAGATGATCTGTGCAAAGCGCACAAGGATATTGCTGCTGTACACCACACATATGCAGAATTTGCAAATATGTTGAATGTTGAAGCCCAAGAGGATAAGGTTCCTGGCGGTAAAATCATGATGGCTTACAAAAAAGCCATGAATTTAGATGAAGAAAACGATGAATATATTGTTGACTTTGCGGATTTTGCTCTTGAATGCCGAAGGATTCCTGCTGCAGTAAAGGAATATCAGAGATATGC
>JAKMFF010000057.1 GCA_022425585.1 Candidatus Poseidoniaceae archaeon | reverse complement strand
CATGAACATCGAGTGGTGACATGAATATCGCAATTCGAAAAACATCTGTTGATGATTCCTCTCCTTCAGGGACTGATTCGAATCGTTGTTCGGTGGCGAAAGAAAGCGGATCTTGGATTGCTTCTGGATACCAAGGTCCAGTTAGCTTATCCGATTCAATTAACTCAGAATCTAATTCCTCTTTGTTTGGTCTTCTTCCGGTAGCACGCTCTCTTCTTACAAACATAACATGTCCATCAGCAGGTGATACCAATACGCCCTCATCTTGGGGAATCTTTCGGTCTGGATCACGCCAAAAATTAGCAAAAAAGGCGGATAGCATCCAACACAATACACCGAAAAGATGCATCATGCCGTTAATTGAATCAATTGTGACTCCAATTATGATGGCGCTAGTGCCCATCATGAAGGTAATCAAGACTGGGGCATGCCCGCCCCTTGCAAGGCCGCCCATGATACCACCTAGTTGTCAGCCCAAGGGTCCTCGTCATCGCCCCAAGATGGCGCGGGTGCAGGTATGGCTTCTTCTGCTGGTGCTTCTTCCACCGGAGTATCCACTACAGGCTCAGCTGTTTCTTCTGCCGGTGCTTCTTCTGTCGCCTCTTCGGCTGCAGTTTCAATTGCTTCCTCGACTTTTTCATCGTTGTAGTCTTTCTCGGCTGGATCTTCTGCCTTTGTATTGATTTCTTTGGCTTCTTCAACGGTCATTTCTGCTGCTCTAGCCTCAACCATTTCATCGACTCTTTCTTCGAATGCCCTAGCCATATGTTGTGATTTGCGCTCAGATTCCACTGCTCGCTCAATCATCTCATATCTCTCCTTAATTGCCTTGTTCAAATCTTCAAACAGGGTCATGTGAGATACATACCAATCATCTCTGGCTTTCATTTCAGTAACTGCGAGTTTCAAATCGTCATCTAGTTCAGTTGCAATATTGAAAATCTTGCCTAGACGGTCTTTTTCTCTGGAATATTTTTCTTCCATCTTTTCTAGTTCCGGCTCTAAGTGTTCAACCCGCTTGTCGGCCTTGGTAGCCTTCATCTCTAAGTCGCGAATTCTGAAATCTTTTTCAGCAATTAATGATTCTTGAGCCTCTTTTTCGATTTCTCTCTCAATGATTTCTTTCTCCAAAACTTCGATTTCGGCTCTGGCATCCAAGAGGTCTTTTTCTTGACCCTCGTACGCTGCGAATAATTTCTGAAGCCTCTCGGTTTCAGTAGCAAGTGCTTCTTCGAGTTCACTAATTCGAATCTCTGGAGTTATTGTTCCCTCATCCGCCATACAATCACCTAGAGTCTATCCTCTTCAATAAGCCCACTCATACACCCCATATCAAAGGAACGCTTCATTAGGTCAAGATTGTTAAATTAATTCTTGATTAAATTGCATCAGTAGCACTTACCAATTCCCTTGCGATGCTTACTTCACCCATTGAGTGTCCGGCATCTGGCACGATTATCAGATTGCTTTTTGGCAACTGCTTATGCAATTCCCAAGCGCTAACGGTTGGGCAAACCATGTCATAGCGACCTTGTACTATCGTTGTAGGAATGTGATGAATATTTTCGCAGTTATGTAAAATATGCCCATCTTCAACAAAAATTCCATTGATGAAGTAGTGGCATTCAATCCTGGCAAATGCTACTGCAAAGTCCAAATCTTCTGCCTTGTCAAGATATTCTGGGTCCGGAAACAAACGACTCGTCGCCATTTCCCAGCGGGTCCACTCCTTAGCAGCGGCCCTTCTTATCTCAACATCTTCGCTAGTTAATCTAGAATAATATGCTGCAATGAGATCGTGTTGCTCTGCTGTTGGGATATGGTTTTGATATGGCTCAAATGCGTCGGGGAAGACATGGCTTGCGCCCTGTTGGTAGAACCACTGTAGCTCACTTTTCCTACACATGAATATGCCTCTAAGTGTGAGGCTGAGGGCTTTTTCTGGATGGTTTTGTGCATAAATCAAGGACAAGGTTGAACCCCAAGAACCACCGAATACATGCCATTTATCGATGCCAAAATGCTCTCTCAATGATTCAATTTGTGAGACTGTATTTTGCGTATTGTTTTCAGTTAGTTCTGCATATGGAGTAGACTTTCCACATCCTCTTTGATCAAATTGTATTATGTCGAATTTTGCTGGATCAAAATACTGTCGGTAACCGGGTTGCGAACCCCCACCAGGACCACCATGAATTACGATGACTGGTTGCCCATCTGGGTTACCTGCCCGCTCCCAAAATATGGTGTGTAAATCTGAAACTGAAAGCATACCTGTGCTATATGGTTCGATTTTTGGATAAAGTACGCTATCGATTTCAGGGCCTTCTGCCATGATGGTTGGCTTGGTTGATGGTTGGTAATATTTCGCTCTCGATACAAACTCAAACTTTGTTCAAAGGGTAGCGTTAGCAACGACCCACTGCAAGCCCTTCGTATCTCCATAAGAATTTCAATGGGGTTTCGGAT
>JAKMFF010000034.1 GCA_022425585.1 Candidatus Poseidoniaceae archaeon | reverse complement strand
TTTTACTGCTGATGATTTTACAGAGCCAATATTTGGTGTTGCTAATAATTATCAATGGATAAATAAACAAATTTCCTTGAATAATTTCCTTCAAATGGTTCACAAACAAGCCATTTTGGATACTGCTCTAGATGTAATGAGTATGAAGATGGAAAACCATCAAACTAGTTTCCAATTACTAAGGCAAGCAAGTATTGCCAATAAAATAGCATTTAATCTAGAACGAGGTAATCCACTAGGTGGAGTAATCAATGTTGAACTGAAAGGTGAGAATCTAGCAGACTGGCTTGAAGCAGCAACCTGGCATAAAGGACGAGACGCCGTACCAAAAAGAATCAATGATGAACGTCAAATGGATTTAGACGGTGAAGCTTCTACTTGGATTTGAGAGTCCTTACAACTTCTAGAGCTGCATCCTTGTCTGCGCCCAATAACTCAATATCTCCGATACTATCAAACCATGATATCCTATCATGTGAAGTCCATTCTTCATCATTACTATAACGATTATTTGACTCCAAAACAAGTTGCATAATCTGCAAATTAACACATAACTCGTCATATTCAAAATACCAATTACCAAAGTTTGAACAGTCTACTACATCCCAATTAAACTCCTCTTTTATCTCTCTAGTTATTGCCTCTTCAAGTGACTCATTAGCCTCAACTTTACCACCAGGGAATTCCCATTTACCAGGCATTTTTGATGAGCCATTACGACGGGCTAACAGCATTTTTTTGTTATCGATGATTAAGCCACCAACTACCTCAATGACCGGTTTGAAAAAAAGCCTACTAATTACCTGATATAATGATGCGAGAGATTCTTCTGCAGAGATATACTGCTCACTTGGCAAATGGATAAAACAACATGGAATCTGATTTTTTAAACCTTTAACTGCTAACTTAGACAGGGTTTGGTAATATGTCTCATTGCAAATAAAACTACCAGCATCGTTTGATTTAGTAATGTGTTTGATTGGTGGATAAGATAATCGTTGTATCACCGAATCATTGGCATGGATATCATGGTCACCCAGACTAACATCATTAACCATGCGCCCAGAATTATCGCGAATTCTCATGTCGAGGTTATTTTTAGCTGTGGTTTCAAGTCTGATTTTATTGCATGAGTCACACAAACCAAGATGTATTATTGCGTCCCATATTTCACCTTCATCTAATCTTTTGGCAATTGCGTTACTGCCATCATGATCTACCGTTAAAATGATTTTTTCAACATAAATTTGTTGAGCTTGGAGGGTGGTATTTCGCAAGCCTATCCATGGATCAAAGACGGTAACCATTTCTGGTACTTTTGCCAGTACATCCTTGGAAATATTGGAATTATGTTTACCGAATGGTTCGAATCCTGTGACCAATATTCGTCCCATGAAACCCCCAATCAGTGCTTACTTTTGACCTGTTCGTGTTCATTTATGGGTTATATTGACATGCAATTAGCATTTGGTGGTAATTGAGCCACCATGAATGATTCTCAATTTGTCAAAATTGAAGATAATCCTGAGGAGGGTGTTACTGGGCTCAAAATTTTCCGCCAGATTTGGAAAGAAATGACGTTAGGAGTTGGTTTTTGGGGAGCATTGCGGCCATTGTTTGCTGCCATTTTGGCTGCTGTTCCTTTCTTCTTTATCGGGCAACATTTCAATAGAAAGCATCAGAAAGCCTTTGACTGGACATTACTACAAATTCCGCTGGCTTTGACAGTAGTATTGTGGTTTGTTCTCTGGTTCTACTCGATATTTGACGCTTGGAGAGAGGCAACTAGATTTGTGGCGGAAAAAAATAATCAATTTGTCCACAATTGATTATCGGTCTCGATTTCACCGCTTAACATACCCGCAAGATCATTGAGGTCGTCTGCATCAAAATCATCGGGCAGTTGACCTGTTATGATGTTGCCAATATTGGCTGACTCGATAGCCCAATACATTACTGAGTCTTCGTTATTTGAATGGCCTTTATGTTCTTCATCCTCATGGTCTACCGGTGATTGATAAACTAAGTTAACCAGTCCAAGTAGGTGGCCAAATTCATGAACTAACACGCTATTTTCAATCTCTTCAGCTGACGGACGATTGAAAATTGGACCTTCAGCATCATCAACACTTTCACCAAAAATCGCAACTGTTGATGCATCTACCGCGACGCCGAGAACACCGTCATTAGCATATTGACCAGATGGGAAAATTGCTTGCCAATAAAGCGTTGAGCCAGTTTGTGGATCTTCTGACTTTTTATCCCAGCTTTTGTCTCTTACATCGCTTGAAGACCATTGACCTTCATGCTCAAAATTAGTTTCTGTAAGAAGTATTTCGACACCTTGTGGCTTATTGCATACCTGTTCTAGACGAGTTTTTAGCAACTCTGTGGAACTTTGCTCTGGCATATAACCAGCTTCATAATCAATCTCTACAACCAGAGAGGTATATTTGGCATCACTAAGACAAGCAAGGGTTAATCCTCCAGGTATTCCTTTTTCCACATATGTAGAATCATTACCAAAGCAACCAGAAAGACCAGCACTAACCACGAGCATGACAAGTAGTACTGAGATAGAATATTTGCCTGCCATGGAATCGCCCAAAATGTCATTGTTAAAAAAAAATTGTCACCAATCTTCTGGAATCTCAAAGGGAGAAAAAAGTTGACCTGGCGATGTGATGTTAGATAACTGGCTTCTTGCTAAATGTTCCCACATTCTTAGGGCGGAAATACCGTCGGTAAGGATCATTTCTGTTTCTACCATAGTCACTCTGATTAGAGTCATCAAGATATCCATCCTATCTTCATCAACAACAGACAAAATTTTATCGACACTTAGCGAAGATGCTACATCATCATTAATTGGCTTTCTAATCGGCCACTGGTGTTTTAACTTATCTGGAATTTCACTGTTGGTATTAGATGCATGTTCATTTAGTGATGTAAGCATTGGTGAAAGCATGTTTTGTATAACTATGCTTACTTCAACTAAGGGCATGTTAAGTTGTTTTATCAAATTAACAACACGTTCTTGAAGAGTCACCAAACCCTCTACGGCATCATCTGACATAATTCCACCAACTTTAGTTGCCTTCTCAACCAGTCTGTCTTGAGTCATATCTTAGTGGAGATGAATCGCCTCGTAGCCCATCTTCTTCATCATCATTTACCTCAAACCAATCCACAATCCAATCACCGTCAGTGTCCCAATTAATCGGACTGGTTCCCTCTGCAATGTGGTCATTGTCAAGATCAACTGTATACCATCCAAATTCATGTTCACCGACGGCTCTAACAGGTGCTGTCTGGGGTGAATTAGTGTAGTATATCTCCCATTGGTCAGTAAGTGCGCCAGATACTAATGTTTGGTCATCACTTGGGTTTAGAGTAAGGAAATCATCATCGTTATCATCAACAATCAAAACATATCTAAAATCATTAGAAGATTGTTTATCCATCTTCAAATAATTAGTACTAGCCTCAGATGGAGTTCCAAGTCCTAGCAAATATCCACGGAATTGCCACCATTCCTCAACAGGATTACCTTCATACACTAACGGAGCTAAACGGACCGCATTTGGTGATGTCAAATCAACGTTCGTTAATGTAAAAAATTCTTGAAAATTAGTATAAGGCTCATAACTACATCCTGCGCCAGAACAGTCATAATTACCATCATTGTCAGGGTCATAGTTAGCGTCCACAGGATCTGCAGGATTCAAAGTAAACCAAGTTAATTCTAAGTCGGGACGAGACAGTTTGTCTCCATTTAGTGAAAGCGGTAAACAAGAGATCGTATTAGTATCACAGTCTCCACCGGTTAAAGAATCAATCCAGATAACTTTGATTTGTAAGAGTGAAGAAAAATTATCGTTTGATTCATTCCAAGCCATCTTGTATTCATACCAATCTGGTAACATATCTCCATCAGTATCATTGTCGTTTGGATTAATACCGTACTTGAATACTTCTCGACCATCACTGAGGTTGTAATCAATTTCATGAGAGATTACTAATCCATTCGATGTTTGTGTATTATAGATTATTGAATCACCATCTGTATCATTCAAATCTGGCCGTGTATTATTGTTCCATTCCATTAGATTAGTGAACGGCAGAGAGCCTGGACCTGGTTGGATTATCACACCACTTCCAGTAAATGTTCGTTCATCCCATTCACCTTGTTGTGCCGGGATGTCGAAGGCATTTCTATCATACCAACCATCACTATCTCCATCGTAATTGACATCATGCGGGTTGACCGGATTTGCCGCCCAGTGGTCTTCGGTTGAAACATCAGGCATACCATAAATTGCGTAACAATATTCCCAACCATCTGGAATAGAATCACCGTCTGAATCACTACTTGTTGGATCGGCAACACCCACTAGTGTGCGATTAAAGTTATTAGGATCATATGAGTTGATTTTCAACATCCTATCCGCACTGTCTGGACTCTTTGAAATGAAGTCATTATACAATGCTGCTCTAGCTTCAAAATAGGTATAACCCATTTCTTCTTTGTAGGCATTGATAGCATCATCACCAAAACTCAAAATTCCAACTTCTTGCGGAATTGTATTTCTTTCAGAGTATTTACCCCATGTTCTAGATTCCCATTCTCTGAGATTGGAAAATCGTTCGTCTAATGAAATGTTGCCGTCACCATCACAATCAAAACTGTCTCCATCAGTATCTAGCAACACATCCCCATCTATGAGGGGATTAATGCTCCATAAATTACCTTCTAAATCCCATTCCGCAAACCAATATTCAAATCCGTCATACATACCATCTCCATCAGTATCTGGATTAGTTGGGTCTGTTATACCCATTAGAATGGAAATGAAATTATTTGCTGGTTCACCATTTTGCCAATCGTTAAAATCATCTAGCAATCGCTTCCCTCGAGTTTCTTTTGAGATTAATATATTGAACATTCTTTGAGCCTTTTCGGTAGGCTGTAGTAAATCTCCATCAATGTGCAACAGAGGTGCATCAGAAGGGTGTTCAATTCCATTATCTGGATTTGAGGTTACTAGGGCAAATTCTTGTAAGTCAATTAAACCGTCTTCATCTGAGTCAAACATCCCATCACCGGGAACCAGTGGATTTAACGTCCAAGTTTCAGCAGATTGGTTCCAAGTAGTAAACAGTAATTC
>JAKMFF010000031.1 GCA_022425585.1 Candidatus Poseidoniaceae archaeon | reverse complement strand
CCATTACAGATAATGCTTGTTGAATTGAATCGTGACCAGACCCTAATCCAGGTGCCCAGTTGTAATTAGAAGAAACACAGTAAGAAATACCCCACCAAGCCATTGCGCAATCTGGTTCAAGTACAGTACAATTTGAGAAACAGGCGATTGCTTGTTCATGATTGTAGTTGAGCATATGGCCCCATCCTTCAACGAACATTTTTCTGGTTTCTTCACTCTTGCATGTTATTTTTTGGGCAAAGGCATAATTCGACGGAATTCCGAAGTCATAATCAGTAGGTGTTAACGACATGTTTGATTCCAAAAAAACAATGCTATTAAGTTCGACGGCTACATTTGCCATGGTTTTATATACTGTTCTAAAATAAAACCTATATCTTTTTTGGAAAACTAAATTTTGGGCATGATAATTTATACGGACAACGAATACAATACTTGGGTGAGTTTGCTAATGGTAATTTATTTGGGTTCAGGTTCTTCATAAATTCAATTTGTAGTAAGTTCATGTTATGAACATCCTTTTCCAATAATTGCTTTGATTCTTGTAACATTCTTTGACTTGGTATAATTGAATATTTTCTCCATTTACCATTACTATAAAATAAACCATGTAGAGCAAATTTCTCTTGTATATTTGGTAAATATTGATTATATTTTGACCATAATAACATTGAACATAATTCTAATTCAACATATGGCTGGATTCTTTCAGATTGAAAAGTTAGTCTAACCAAATGCCATTTTGATTTGGTCCGAAAAACTATGTCTGGAGAGCAATAGACGTGTATGTGCCCAAAAGCTACTGAGTTAATGCCTTCATGAAAGCTCCATTCTTTGATAGAACCATCAAGGATTCTAGTGATAATTGAATGCTTTAGTATTTTTTTAATTCGGATAAATGCGGATGAAATTAAGTAATTCTTTGTTTTGTTTGAAATTATCTTACTAGTCAAACCAAAGGATGTTAATTGGCTGGTCAATTCAAATCGAATTCTCGATTGGATTAATTTTTCACTCCAATTAACTCCTCTATGTAAATCCGCTAATAATTGAAAAAATATACACCTGGAGGTTTTGATCATCAAATTCCACGGAGAGTGATAAGTCGTTTTGTTTTGTTTTAAATTAGAATAATTATTGTCAATATATTTAATTGCGTACCTTCGAGCACAATTTGTGAAAACTTTTCTTCTAGTGACGCTCCATCTAGTTGTAGACTCAATCATGAACTTGGTTAACCAAAGTCAACCAATGTCAATCTATTCATAATAGTCCAACGTTAATGCTGGTTAAAATCGAGTTGATAGTAACCCATATTGCCAACGGTAGAATGCACCAGCCAACAAATTGAGTAAATGATTCAGCACCAAACCTGCCAAACAATCTTGAAATTGGTCCACCAATAGCCGCAATAATCCTAAGTGATAATATGGCTAATCCACCCATTAGAAGGATTAGTATCAATGATAAAACCGATCGTACAATCCCGGCAAAACCACTAAGCATTGCTGCACCAATTGCTTGAGGGAATAATGCAGGGAAGGCTAGAATTCCAAACCAGCCGAACCAAATACCGAGCAAAACATCTCTTTCCATGTCTTCTAGAGGCCGCCAATCTTGGAAGTGTTTAGGATAAAGTCGATGAATGAATCCAGCCAATAATGTGGCTTCATACGGTTTGCCGTTTTTGGCGGTGAAAAATGCCATTTCAACAAACCAGAACATCATCAAGATATCTAAATAAAACAGTAATCCTGTCCCAATTGGCAATATTGTTGCAATTAATGTTGGTAGGTTCACTAATAATATTCCAGCTGCACCAGCCCCGATAATAGAAGCCCACAGCGAACCGGGAGGTACTGGTTCATCAGGGGGAGTCCATCCTTCTCTTGGTAGGGCTATGAAAAATAAGAATAGTCCAGGACCAACTAAGAGCGCAAAATATGGTGCGAGGTTTTGGGCCCCTCCCGATGGGATTGCCTCAATTGCATCGCTGATATCATCTGAATAAGCGACAGGTGATTGACTAAACGTTACGTGCATTGCCCTATCAACGACCAATACAGAGTCGGATACGCCATTTGGTAGGGTTGAGGCAAATTGTCCATTTGTGTCCAACAGAATAGGCCATGATGTGTTAAGTTGAGCGCGCATTTGTACTAAATCAGAGGTTAAAGGATTAGTCCCAGATATAATGTGAATGATGGCTACATCGTCCCCATAACTCTCTAAAGTCCGATTGAATTGATTACTTTGTTCAATAAAATTTTCTGAGGCAGGTAAACCAATCCCGATTACCAAGGCATCTTTACCGTCAAATAGTTCATCAATTGTGTATGAGTTTTCATTCTCATCATACAATTCTGCGTTAGAAACTCTAGTGTTGTCGTAAATAGCAGCATCAGCTCCAAGATTATTTTGACTAAATGCAGTTGGAACAAATAACAACATCATTACCAAAAGAGCTCCTAATATAGGTGCAGGAATTAGGAGTCCTTGGTTAAACGCATTACCGACAAACAGTAGTAGTGCAAATACCGTAGTAATCGTCAAGAATAGTTTAGCGTTAGCAAATCCGTTATCTTCGTCTATAACTTCAAATCTAAGGATTCCAAAAGCATGACACTCACTGTTTAAGTCACCGTGAACTGTTTTTATACAAATTTGTAAATTGTATTCTCCACTTTTTAGATTTTCTTTACCAGACCATACTAGAACAGATTTATTATCGGTAATTTGTCTTTCCAGCATAGATTTTCCTGCGGAGTTTTCAATCATATCATCATTGTCAAACGATGTACGATCATACTGACTAAGCGGTCCCCAAATTTCCCATTTAGTCTCTTTTATGTCTTCAACTCCCCAAGGTAGAATTGGGTCTAATTCTATGTGTGGTATGTTTGAATTGTCAATAACCATATTCATTTTTGGTTGATATAATTGCCCCACCATCAAAATGCCGCCAGAATTTTGTGGCTCAGGTCCACCACCCCATTGTACCATGACACTAGACCCTAGGCAATTATGAACACCTGAAAGCGTTAATTGGAAAGTATCTCCAGGGCTTGCAGTAATGTTGACATCATTTGCCGGTCCAGAAAAATTCAATGCTGATGAAGAACCGATTTCGTCGACAATTTCAGTAACTGATTCTTGATAAATCTGTTGTCCGGCTAAAGATACTGTGTAGGTCAGAGTGGTACTTGCATCAGATATACCAAGACTTGTGCTTTGTTGTCTGACACAGGTTTGAGGGCCCACACTATCATCTAGATAGACAGAGAAGTAAACACTCATTTTCACAGTTTGAGCAAACCCATGTTGAATTGGCTCGCTCTGGATTGAAAATATGTCCCCATTGAATAATGGGTCTAAACTAATTCCACCTTCTGTTTGGTCTGGTTTCTCTCGTTGAAGTATCGCAGTTTGTTCGGACTCACCTTCAACAAACAAATGCTCAACAGGATTGATTTCCCAGTCTACATAGCCAGGTTGGTATGAATCATCATCGGCTGATACACTGCTTGAGCCAATAACCCCGATGAGTAAAATTAGCAATAAAATGCTAATGATACGCTTGCCCATGAATCAACCAAAGAGTATTAGTTGAATAACTATTGGCTTATTGATTGATTAAAACCAACTAAGCCAAGCCAACATAATTAGCATGCCTGAGGTAATCGCTAAAGCATTGACACCACCTTTAGTCAATAATCCACGATTTTCAAACCAGGCTCCTAATAGACTATCGATTTGGCAGCCAATCCAGCCTATGGTGACAACCGCTAAACTAAGGTTAAATCCATAATTAAAACTTTTATCTGGATTGATAAGTAGCCATGCCCCCATGGTCATGACTGCGATGATTACTGAACCAATTAATGCAGCTAACTGTCCAGTTTTGGAAAATCCTCCATTAACTCCTGGTTCACATTTGTTGAGAGTTGTAATCATTCTCACATTTTCATCAAGACAGCCAAATTCACTGGCAAATGTATCAGCAGCAGCAACTGAAACTGCAGCGCCAAACATCCAAATGCCATATTCCCACTGGTCTGTCAAAAATGCTCCAGTTGCGATTAATGCAGGGATGCTACCGTTGGCAAATACATTTACCCAACCACGATGACCATCATCACTTTCCGACATGTTTTTGGCTTTTTTTTCCTCAAATTTCCATTTTGTGGCAAGATGAGAAAATACCAAGAAAGAAAGTAGGATAAGTAACCAACTCCAGTGGCCTAGAACACCGACTAGTAAACCAACAAATACTGCTGACGCAACTCCAGCGGTATCTAAGAACCGAGCCTTAGTTGATGCAATAACTAGCACCAGCATTATCATTGAAGTGACAAACAAGTTACCTTGATTTATCCCTTCAGTTAGATAATCCATGGTTATCCCCATACCTTGTGCGTGACGGTTTGTTTAAATCTACTTCCCTAATATTGCCACAAAAAGACCTATTCTGTAGTGATATTTCCTTCCTCAAGTGCGTATGGAATCAACCTTCGCAATATAACCCACAACAATACAATCAAGGTTATTATAGTCACAATATTGGCAATGATCTGTATCAAGAGGGAAGAATCTTGCAAAATTACGCTAGTTAACCATAACGATCCATTCCATAAAGAATGGCATATTATTGCAATCAATATCGCTTTTACTGGTTTCTCGGTCATTGTAATCATCTTGTCTTGACCAGCAGAAAGCCATTTAGGAATTGATGTTATTCCAATCTCACTTTTTGAAGAAATCATTGGTTGGCCTGATTTTTTATTGAATAATATCCACTGACTCTCTAGGTTGGTTTTTGATTTATCAAAAACACCTACACTCATTTTATTCCATCGCTTGTTAATTACGTAGCATCCAATAGCATAACCAGTGATGCCAGTCCACGTTGCGTGGCCAGGAATTGACCCAATTGCTCTTAATATCGCCGTGAAAACAAAACTAATTGCGGCCCCTTCACCGGTAAATAAAGCGCCTAGAATATAGATCATATTTTCAAGTAGAGCAAAACCTAGGCCGACAGAAAAACCGATCTGAAAGCCTCGTTTTGGTGAATCAATGAATCTAGCTAGAAATAATACAGCACAGGCTTTAGACAATTCCTCACCAATCGGTGCAGAAAGGAATAGAATCATTCCATAGCCAAGGCTATATTCATCAGTAATAGATAGTCCAAACATGTTGATGATTATCGGTGAGATAAGCGAATTTATCGCCAGAGCAGGAAGTGTCGATAACATTCCAGCAATTAGCATCCATTCTCCTTGCCTTCGGGTAGTTCTTAGTCCAAAATACTCATTTGATGTTGACCACCAAGCAAATACCGGGGTTGAAAATCCAATAACCCATGCAGGTAAAGCGATAATTAAGAATAATAAAATTGCCAGAGGTTCTAAGCCTAGAACCAATAATGGAGCCATGAATATTGCCGAAATAATAGTGCCAATGATAAAAATAATCCACAGATGACTAAACTTAGGCATTTCCAATGGAGCAGTATTGTGAATAAGATGATGTTGAAGAATCGTCTGGTGTGGAGTTTGAATCAATGTCCCCGGTGTGATATAATGTGCATTACTACCATTTTGGTTAGTTTCCAGTCTTACAACATGAGCCAACCCAGGTTTTCTCATAACTAAAAATAATAGTAAGAAAGGTGTTGAACACAGTGTACCAAAAATGACCAGTAATGGGTCTAATGGGCCAAAGTCACCGTCCATGTCACCATCTAAAAAGCCATATATGACTAGAACAAAGATCTGGACGAAGAAAAAAACTACAATGACTAACATAAGCATTGAAAATATGGTTTTCCAAGGTGATGATTTCTGTGATAGGTAGAGATTATTTGGTGCGGGAGAAAGTCCAGTTTGAGGTACTCCTTGCATATTTCTCACGGCAATAATAGGGGCCCGATTAAATCGTATTGTCCCGCTCAGTTCGCCCATCACTCGTCACTGAAAAAATCAGCAGTCGGCTAAAGCATTCATCACTGCGGGGTACGCCCTGTTTATGGTATGACATGAAGTAATCGCTTCGATTGAAAAAAACATGTCTTTTTATCTTGAATCAATTCTTTTTCGATTAATGGGAATTAAAGAATACCTATTTGCGCCGAGACTAGATCATCGAGGATGGTCTACTCCAAGCGAAGCATCAAGATTGTTTTTCATATTGGCAATGATTGTATGTGGATTTTGGTCTTGGGACTTATCCGAATCTAACATCGTGGTATTTTTGTGCTTGTTGATGTTGACCTCTACTCCAATCTTATCTTTTGGGTGGTGGCTAATTTCTCTAGTTAGCAAAGGCATAGAGCCTAGAGTATTAACTGAATCAGTCAATAATTTGGATAAGAGTAAAAAATTACCTCTTCACTCTTTTAGAAAGCCATAGGTCCACTCATGTGGTGGGGCAAATGTCTCTTTGATTGACCTTGGACTTACCCACCTTAGTAGATTTAACGGAGATCCGGCTTTGTCATTAGTACCACTACCTCGTGCACCACCAAATGGTTGCTGACCAACTACAGCACCGGTTGGCTTGTCATTGATGTAGAAATTCCCAGAGGAATATCTCAAGGCAGACATTGCAGTGAGTACATCTTCACGATTTGCCGCAAAAATAGAACCTGTTAGTGCGTATTCTGAAGTTGAATCACATACTTTCAAGATATTCTCAAACTCATGGTCAGGGTAGACGTGGATAGATAATACAGGGCCAAATATTTCTTCTGCCATTGATTCATACCGGGGGTCATTACAGACTATGGTTGTTGGATGAATGAAGTACCCTGTTGAATCATCATAAGTGCCACCAGTAATTACTTCGCAACCAGTATCTTGTTTAGCTCGCTCTATGTATCCAACAATGTTATCAAAGGATTTTTTGTCTATGACTGCAGACATAAAGTTGGAGAAGTCTTTGGGATCTCCTACGGTTATTTTACCAACTTGTTTGACATAATTATCCTTTATTGAATCCCAGACGGACTCAGGAATGTATGCTCTACTAGCGGCACTGCATTTCTGACCTTGGAATTCAAATGCTCCTCTAATCAAAGCAACCGTTAATGCTTCTTTGTCACATTTTGGATGCGCTACAATGAAATCTTTGCCCCCAGTTTCACCAACTATTCTTGGATAAGAACGCAAGTTTTCTAGATTATTGGCAACATCTTTCCACATTTGCCTAAACACTGATGTTGAGCCGGTGAAGTGAATTCCCGCCAGCATTGGATGAGATAAACAAGTGTCGCCCACCATGCTTGCTTTTCCAGGTATGAAATTTATTACCCCATCTGGTAATCCAGCATCCATCATTAATTTCATCAGATAGTAATTTGACAGGTACGAATTTCTGCTTGGTTTCCATACTCCAGTATTTCCCATGATTGCAGTAGATGATGGCAGGTTTGCTGCTATACTACTGAAGTTAAATGGAGTTACTGAGAATACAAAACCTTCCAAAGGCCTTACTTCGCTGGAATTCCACATGCTGGAAGGGGATACAGGAGGTTGCAAGTCTTCGTATATTTCTCTGGCATATTGAACATTAAATCGCCAAAAATCAATTAATTCACAGGCTGAATCAATTTCGGCCTGGTGGCAGGTTTTTGATTGGTTAATCATTGTACTTGCATTGATTTTAGCGCGATATTCGCCTCTCAGCAATTCACTTGCTTTCAGAAATATAGCCCCTCTTGCCTCCCACGGCATTGTTGACCATGATTCATGAGCATTTAATGCAGCATCTATAGCATCGGCAACTTCTTTCTCTCCAGCCATGTGTACTCTAGCAATTACGTGGCTGTGGTTGTGCGGCATGACTTGTTCTACAATGTTATCAGTATAGACCTCTACTCCGTTTATGATACATGGTATTTCAACCACTTGTGCGGATTGTCTCGACAATTCAGCCTTGAGTTCAGTACGTTCTTTACTACCAGGAAGATATCCTAAAACTGGTTCATTGACCGGTGTTGGCGGGGTGGGTACATTATTCACCATGGACAGGCGTGTAGCAGCCGTCTATTGAATTTCACTCTAGTATAAGTGAGCAAATTTTTGACGAATCTTAGATATTTTCGGGCCAACTACAGCCATGCAGTATCCCTGTGCAGGGTTTCTTTGATAATAATCATGATGATATTTTTCAGCAATTACAAAATTTATCGGTTCTTCTATTGTAGTGACAATTTCTCTGTCAAAATAATCCTGAATCTCGACAATTTTGCTTCTTGCAGCACTTTTTTGGTTTTCGTCTAACGGCATTATGCAGCTCCTATATTGTGTGCCGATATCATTTCCTTGACGATTCAGTTGAGTTGGGTCGTGAACGGTGAAAAATATATCTAGAATTGTTGAATAATCAATTATTTCTGGATTGTATATAATTTCAACAATTTCTGCATGGCCTGTTCTGCCTGAGCATACCGATTGATAGTTTGGTTTCTTATCTGGCCCCCCTGCATATGCTGGTAGAGCAGAAATTATCCCTTTCATTCTCTTGTAGGCTCCTTCAGTACACCAAAAACATCCACCTCCTACTATGGCTCTTTCCTTGCTTGTGCGCTG
>JAKMFF010000357.1 GCA_022425585.1 Candidatus Poseidoniaceae archaeon | reverse complement strand
GTCGTAAATGACACAAACCCAAAGAGTAACGGCAAAGCCTATTCAGTGA
The DNA here is from genome assembly GCA_022425585.1 of Candidatus Poseidoniaceae archaeon. The sequence goes on along the minus strand of JAKMFF010000357.1, from coordinate 2,739 downwards.
AAATAAGTGGTAACAATCACTCTCAATTACTTGGTAAGAAAATTGGCGATGTTGTTGATGGTATTTTTGTCGGAGAAGGTGACCAAACTCTTTCAGGTTACAAACTACAAATTACCGGTGGTTCTGACAAAACTGGAACCCCGCTTAGAAGAGATTTGGAAGGCGGGTCTCGCCAGTCAATCCTAGTTACTGCTTCAACTGGCTTCAAAGGTCATAGTTTAGTATTCAAGAATAAAGGCGGAGAGAAGAAGCGATTCCGCTACAAACCAGACGGTCTAAGGAAGCGTAGAAACTTCCGTGGCAACACTATTAATCAAGACACTAGGCAAGTTAATCTCAAAGTTATCGAAGCAGGCAAGAAAGCACTATCGGACATTCTTGCATCTGAAAGCGAGGAAACATCGGAGTGAATCCCGAGAGGGTTTTCGTAGTAGGGGTTGACGGGAATGGCGAGAAAACTTCCCGAGCAACCAACTGTAAACATTGGACTAGTTGGTCACGTAGACCACGGTAAAACTACTTTGACAAAAGCTCTTTCCGGAGTTTGGACTGACACTCACTCTGAAGAAAGGAAAAGAGGCATATCGATTAAACTTGGATATGCTGATACGGCGTTTTACAAAACTGATGACGGCACTTACTATGCTACTGGTAAACATCCAGAAGGTAAGAAAGATTCACCTGACGATTTACAAAGAGTTGTGTCCTTTGTCGATGCACCTGGGCACGAGACATTAATGGCAATCATGATAACAGGCGCATCAATAATGGATGGGGCAATGTTGATGGTTGCAGCTAATGAAAAATGCCCCCAGCCTCAGACCAGAGAACATTTGATGGCTTTGAATATGTCTGGGATAAAAAATATTGTAGTTGTTCAAAATAAGATTGATCTAGTCAGTAGGGAGCGTGCGATTGAATCTCACCAAGAAATCAAAGATTTTTTGAGTGGTACAGTTGCTGAAAATGCACCAATAATTCCAGTTTCCGCTCATCATGATGTTAATCTAGATATTCTTATTGGCGCCATAGAGAACACGATTCCAACCCCAAAGCGGGATGAAAAAGAAAAGCCATTGATGCATGTTGCAAGGTCATTTGACATTAATCGTCCAGGCACTAGACCAGCAAAACTGTTGGGTGGAGTGATTGGTGGTAGTATTGTTAGAGGCGAATTTAAAATTGGTGACAAGGTTGTTATTGGCCCTGGAAGAAAAATAGAACAAGGATCTAAAACTAGATGGGAACCAATTTCTGCTACTGTTACCAGTATGCAAGGTGGGGGTATAGCGTTAGAAAAAATGCATGCTGGAGGACTGTGTGGACTTGCCACTAAGCTTGACCCATCAATAACCACCTCAGATAACTTATCCGGACAAGTAGTCTCGCTGGAAGGCGAATTACCTGAAGTGAGGTCTGCGTTAGAAATATCAGTACACTTAATGGAATCCATGGTTTCTTCAGATAAAGATAAACCAGAAAAAATTCAACCTCTAAGAAATAATGAAATGTTGATGATTAATGTAGCAACTGCGACATCTGTTGGCGTAACCAGAAACGCTGAAAAGACAAGGACTGCTTTAGAATTAAGGCTTCCAATCTGTGTTGACTCTGGAGAACGGGTTTCACTTTCAAGAAGAATTGGTTCTCGTTGGCGATTAATTGGATACGGCATAATACAATAGGCGGTATAATGACTCAACGAATCATCATCGATGCGTGTGGCTGGGTGGCTATAATTGATGCTGGGATTAATTTTGAAATAGAATTGGAACATCTATTTGGCAATTTTGAATTAATAGTACTACCCGAAATAACAGAAGAACTACAAAAATTAAATCTTAAACGGACAAGAAAAAACACATTGCTGCTAGACCTTCTGGCCAAAAAGTCAAATGAAATAAATCATATTTCTCATGATTTAAGGCACACAGACGATATTATCTATGATTTAGCAGTTAACCATCAATTAGCTGTTTTGACAGTGGATATAAACCTAAAAAGAAGATTATTCACTTCTGGTATTGACGTTGTTGAAGTGGTTAAGAATAACCATCTAAATTTGATAGAAGGTCTATAGAACGGTTAAGGCAATGTAAATAGTCGGTCATCACCATGACCGTCTAACAACCTTAGTTTAACTCCTGCATCAATCCAGGCATGGGCATAATTTATCGCCCCATAGGCTCTGATATAATCTCCTATTTTCATGAAATGCTGCGCATCACTGGTATAGTCATCTGCCATCCTAAGCAAAACTGCTAACATATCGTCTTGCTCAGTACCCTTTTCGTGAATAGGTGTGGCCTTTTTACGGGCTTCTTTGGTCAAATTCAAATAATGTGTTAGTTTTTCTTCGCTAATTTTGTCGTTAATATCGGTCATTCTCCATCCTCCTTCTGCCGTTTTAACAATCGCTTGACATCCTCTTGCCTGCCTAATGATTGGTATAGTTCAACAGCAAGTGATAATCTTCCTTCAGTTTCTGCTTGTTGGGCTCTAGTGAATATCGCTTTACGTTCTTCCCAATCTCTTGCTAGTGCGGCTTCCGCAGCTGCTTGGTAACGACTCTCACGCTCTGAGTTTGCCAGGTGAGGTGCTTTCCACATTCGGATTAAACCATTTCTAGTTGCAGTAACCATACTATCATTGGTAATTTTTGCCAATAAATCTCCTAAATTCATTTCATTACCTAATTGACTGCTTTCTGGCAAAAATTACCAATGATAGTATGGTTAC
>JAKMFF010000335.1 GCA_022425585.1 Candidatus Poseidoniaceae archaeon | reverse complement strand
ATGCACCCTCTATTCTGATAACAGATCCAGGTGTAATGTTTGTATTAGGACCCCAATCCTTGTATTCCCATCTAACTCTATTAGCTCCTTCTTCCCATGGATTATCTTCAATTAATCCAAAAGCAATCTGTTTTTGTTCACCTCTAATTGTTTGCTCCCTTAGATTGTGTGAAACTACCTCAACTTCAATCTCTATGTCTCTGTCAGTACCAGATAGTTCGGATAATGAACTAACCTTCTTCGTTTGGCGAGTAGTTTGACTACTAGATTTACTGGAGGTTGCTGGAGTTTTATCTCCTTGAAAGCGCCTGATTATAGACCTGAGTGCATCTTGTGGAGGATGTAAAATTCTTCCTCATACTTCACGAAAGCAGCCCTTATTTCATCAGTATCTGCTTCAGGGCATTCTGACAAAACTGCTTTGATGTGAGATTCATATTTGTCATCTGACAAATAAAACACCCCTATATACTATGTTCGTTCTTGATTTTCCTAACGCTGGAAAACATGCGGGCCCTTGTGCGGTTTGGTTAAGACAATACACTCCCTTTTCCTCCTGTAACTCCACACCGAAGCCGAAAGGAAATAAATTATACTATCAAATATTATGCTGGATTAACTCGTAACCCTTGATTTAGCAACACACTAGGAACATACATCGTACCTGAAGAATATGACCCTTGGGGCCTTACATCATCACCAAGAATTACTCTTTCAGAGAGTGCTTTTGCCATGTTTCCTGATAATCCAGCTTGTTTTACCGAGCCGATTATTTCCCCGTTTTCAACCCTAAGGATTGAACTTGTTGTAACAGAAAAATCACCGCTTGTTGGATTAGCAGTATGGGCACCCATCACGCTATTTACAACGTAACCCTCAGCCATTGACTCTACCATAGCATCAAATTGTTGGGTTTTACTGTCTGTTGTCAGGAATAAATTACTACATCCGGATATAGGAGGTGATTGATGCCCCGAACGTATGGCTGAACCTGTAGTTGTTGCATCAATTATTCTACCCTCTGCCATCTGTTGTGCAGCATCTCTAGTTGACCATAGAGACCCAAGTAACTTACCAGATTGGATTAACAAATTTTTCCTGGTTGGTACACCCTCATCATCTCTCGAACCAGAAGACCGGCAACCATCCATTGTAGCATCATCGATTAAATTAAGATCTGAAGAGATTACTGATTGATTCACTTTACCAGACCAAAATGATTCACTTCTAGCTAATTTTTCACCCTTTACTGCGTTTGGAACTACAACCGAAAATAATGGTGAAAAGCCCTCACTGGTCATCAAAACCGGGGTCTCATCTTGTATTGAATCAACCTTTATTGGGTCCCTTGTTAATTTAGCCCATTCTACTGCTCTAGCAACACAACTTGGTATTTCTGGCAATTTACTACGTGAGGAATTACTTTGCCAGGAACTAGTCAATTGTCCGTTTTCCTCTATAGAAACTTGCACCCCAACTCCATGAGAAGTAGTTAATCCCCCCGAATCAATTCCTTCACTGGTTAATATTGCACTGGCACTGGCGCTAACACCAATCCCGCCTCCGGTCACAACAGCTCGATTATCGAGCGATGCAACTTCAGAAATAATCATATCAGCTTGTGTAAGGAGAGTTTCTGAATCCATTTGAACTATTGATTTGTCATAAAGACCGCCCACCTGATTTGTTTTTTGCTCTGATGGTAAAACAAAACCCTCAATTGAAGGAGACATTCTTGCAATAGATAATGCACTGCTAATTGCTTTGTCAGCTGATTTTACATCTACAAGATAAGCAAAACCAAACCTGCCATCTTCGATTACTCTTATTCCGTAACCTCCTTCACCGCCGCCTGCGGCTAGGGAAATTTTCCCTCCCTCAATATCTATTTGATGGCCGTATGATTGACTAGCAACAATTTCCCAACTGGAGACTCCGAGAGATTGACACCTTTCACCAATTAATTTGCAGCCAGACTGGAGCCTGTCCAAAGCGTCATCTGGTAGCAAAATCATCCCACCAATGCTTCACTAATTCTCATTATTGGGCCGCCATCTCCAACAGGTACAGTTTGTCCTTTACCACAAAAACCCGGCGCTGCAAGTCTGGAATCTTTTGTAAGTCCATCAACGTCTTTGAGAATCTGGAGGGTTAAGCCACTAACACTGACATCTTTTAATGGAGCAGTTATTTCGCCATTCTCGATTAACCAAGCCTCTTGAGCAGCAAATTGAAACGATCCTCTTCCCGTGTCAACTTGTCCGCCTCTTGATCCACAAGCATATACTCCATAATCAACATCCTCAACTAACTCGTCCAAATCTGCATGAGTCCCACCGTGAATTAGGGTATTTGACATCCTAAACAATGGGTGATGTAGTCCATCTTGTGCTCTTGCCCCCGCATTAGGTTTTATGCCAAAATGTTCAGCGGTTTCTCTATGGTTTAGATATTCGGTTAATACACCGTTTTTTATCAGACATTTCTCTGTAGTATCGAGTCCTTCATCGTCGATAGGATGAGCACCATAGCCTCCTCTAATAGTCGGGTCATCAATTACTGTAACTATGTCACTTCCAATCTTCTGTCCAAGCTTGCCATCAAGACATGAATCACCTGCTGCGACTAGGTCTGCCTCACATGGATGACCCAATGCTTCGTGGATGTAGACTCCTGTTAAGTCTCTATCAGCAATCAACGGCATCTTTCCTGATGGCGCTCTTGTTGCTTTTAATAATCGCAATGCTGAAACTTTTGCATTATCACCGAGTTGGTTGATATCACACGATTCGATTAACTCTAATCCTCCTTCTCCACCAAATCTTGTACGGTATGAGACTACTTCTGACCCATCTCTTGCTGTGACCATACCATTAATCAAGGATCTTTGGAAACTCCAAGTACGATTCATACCCTCTGTACTCAGGAACTCAGTGTGAATATGCTCATCATGCCAGCCACAATTGACTGAAACGATATTGTCATGACCTGAAGCTGAAGAACTGAATAGTTTCATGTGCTCCAATCTTTCGTTTAATTCCGTATTTCTTACATCTTTCTTAGGCTTCCAGTGAATTGTGTCTTCTATTATTGGAACCTCGGCTAAACCGATTGGTTTATCTTTTGGAGAACGTCTTGCTGCAACTGACCTCGCTAACTTGAGCGTTGGATTCATTTGTTGTTCAAGCGAAGCGATATCTGTGGTGGAATGCACTCCCCATGCCCCGTCAGCAAGTACCCTTATTGTTGCGCCAATTTCTTGACCTGGGATAGCCTTCTCTAGTTTTCCATCCCTCATAGAGAC
>JAKMFF010000041.1 GCA_022425585.1 Candidatus Poseidoniaceae archaeon | reverse complement strand
TGTTCCTTACTTGATTTTGAACGAGGATAACGGGTTTGTGCAGAACTCAACTGTAATAGATCTGAAGTCTGATGAGTCGGTTCAATTGAATATATTGGCGCCACCTAGAACTGATACTGCCGTTGTTTTACTCGGAGAATATGGTAGAGATGTTTGGCCTATTCGAAGTATTGAGGAATCTTGGAAGACTTGGTTTGATAGAAGAGGATATGATTCTAATGAAAATCCAAGTATTGTAAGAGTTCCTGGAGTTAATGGTTCACTAGACACGATTAGTTATTCTAATATTTCATCTGACTCCGTTGCGGTAACTAAATTGTCAATTAAACGTCAAATGGCCGCTGCGTATAGTGAAGCAGATGGTGGAAGACATTCAATGGGGCTTGTTGATGGAAGAACTGTTTACAATTACATCAACGTTATCTCTGATGAAACCCCCGACCCAACAGACTTGGGTGATGGTGCAGTTGGTTATCTAGATAGGTGGGCTGGCCAAGGTAATCTTGCTTATGAGGATGCGGCTCAGTACCTCATTCAAACAATGGAAAATTTTGGCTTAGAAGTTATTGTTCAGAGATTTGTCTATGATTCTTTGATGACTGGTGCCCAAAATCCTGAGGCATACAATATCTGTGGATATCGATTTGGTGAAGTAGATCCTGATAAATGGATGGTGTTTGGCGCGCACTTCGATATTGCCCCACCTGTTAATGGTGGTATGCTTGATCCTCACATATTTGGTAGAACATATGGAACTAGAGTTGGTGCTTATGACAACACTGCTGGAACTAGTATGGTATTGACAGTGGCAGAAGCTATGGCTGGATATAGTACAAGGAACACCATGGTGTTCTGTCTCTGGTCTGGTGAAGAAGGTGGTAAAAGAGGTAGTGATTTCTGGACTGATTACTGGGTTAAGGAAGATAATCCTGATGTTGAAGTTACGAATTATGTCAACTTAGACATGGCTGGAGTTAACTGGCCGGGTGGCGGTGGTGCTCCTTGCGGCAACGGCCATGGAGGAGGGGATGGAAATTGTGATCCAGAACCTGAAATAGACCCAGATGGGTATCCTAAAGATTCTGAAGTTTGGCCAATGCGTGTATACATTGGACCAAGTCTAGATCATGATGTGATGAATCAGCCTGGAATGGTTGGACTAGCTATGTGGATTGGTTCTGATGCTATCGGTGTTGAAGAACAGGTTTCGCCATTGATTGGTGAAGGGCATGATGCTACTACGTGGAAAGTTGATGATTGGATGGCTAAAGATCGACCTGAAATTATCGTCTATGAAGATACAACTGCTAGGTCAGACCACGCCACATTCCAAGATAATTTGGGTACTGTTACTATGGGTTTTGGTGGCCTTGTTGATGGATATTGGTGTTATCACCAAACATGCGATACTGTTGATGAGATGATTGATTGGATGGATACTACTGGTAAGGATTACGGGGATGAGCAAACCGGCACAAGTAACCTAGTTGATGCTCTAGACACAATAACTTGGTGGGCAACTTATTCATTCTTTCATTTAGATGAACAACCAATTAGAAATTCATATCTTTGATTTGTCTTTCGGTGTAGTGGTTAAATGGTTGTTTTTGAGGTTTTATTCATATTGAGTTAGTAATTACCCAATTCGAATAAATTAGAATACTTTATTGACTAACCCTTCCAAAAGCGCTGTAGGAGACCAAAATCCAAGAAACATACCTAGAACGGGAACTAAGAATATAAAGAACACACCATAGAAAACCTGTTCATTCCAATCTTTTACTTTAGCCCCATCTAATGGTCCCCATGGTATCATATTGAATAGCCCGAGGATAAGGTTAGCTGAAATCCACCATACGCCGGCATCAACTAACATCGATTGCCAAATTATTGAACCCCCATCAGCATACGCCCTACTGCCATTTTCTAACATTGGAATGTTTGTTAGATCAAAGGACCCAGTGATGCCTAGAATAAGTACCCACATCGGTATTCCTATTATGAATAAAGAGAGGTTTGTTAACGGACCGGCAACGGCAATATATCCGTTGTAACGTCTTTTTAACAATCCTGAAACCATAACTGCACCTGGCGCCATAAACAAGAAACCAAGGAAAAAAGATAGCATTATACCAAATCTAAGCCCTTTTGGGTCTGCTCTGAATTCTGCCCAACAACCGTATTTTTTAGCGACTATTTTATGCCCGATTTCGTGTAAAATGAAGGCTGGGCCAACTGCAAACAACATTACTGGCATGGCTAATAGTAGAGTAACAATCCAAGTATTCATACCTAGTGTTGAGATTCCTGACAACCCTCTAACAGCCATAAAACCTAGGGCCAAGGTAAATGCTGCAGTGGCCAAACCTAGA
>JAKMFF010000028.1 GCA_022425585.1 Candidatus Poseidoniaceae archaeon | reverse complement strand
CGAGGGAACGGAAGATTCCACGGGATAGACCCTCTAGTGCCATGGCAAGCCGTCAAGGTTTCCCTCTTTGAATTCATTCCTTAATTAGCGGAATGTTTAGTCGAAGAACATCTTCTTCTAATTTTGCATCTACTTGACTAGCCTTAACTGGGACGCTAGTTGAAATGCTTCTTTCTCTCCCATTTAATCCGACAAATAATACCCCTTCATCGCTTCTAAGTGACAATTCATCACGTTTTATTCCAGGGAAGTGTAATCTGATTACTTCGAATTCTTCGGTGAATTCTCTTTGCATACCTCGGTGTATTTGGTGTTTAACCAGATCACCGATTTCATGTGGACCAAGCGATTCATCGACTTGATTAACAGAACCGTATAATTTTTCTGCCACAACCCTAAGATTGTCAATGCCCACTACTTCTTGGTCTAATAATTCCATAGAATTAACATCAACATCGACTAATAATTCCTTCAACTCAGCAATTCTAGCGAGTTCTGAACTACGTCTTTTGGCTAAAAATGGATGGTCAAATTCAGGAGTAACACGGTTAACTAAGCAAGAATTTACCGGTAATTTAAATTCAATAAGTGAATTATAAGCTCTCAATGTTTCATTAACTCCCATTTTTTCAGGAATGGTCACCAAAGTGAATGTGGTAAGTTCTGGGTCACTAAGTACTCTTCGAACATGTAATACTCGGTTTCTAAATTTCTCCAATTCTTGTTTCATTTCTTGGCTTTCTTTACGACCAAACAACATTGACCTGATACCACCAGATACTCGCATCAACCTAAGTAGCCTGCCAGACCAAGCCTCAATTATTTCAGGCAGAGAGAGAAAACGTAGAGTATGTCCAGTAGGTGCTGTATCAAAAACGATAACATCCCAGTTAGGGTCTTCTACGTGTTTTAGTAATTCATCAAAGGCTAGAGCCTCATCTAATCCGGGCAAAATCATATCAGAGGTCTTAACATCTGATTTTATTTCATCAAATTCCTCTTTCGCACCTGAATCTAACATCATACTTAACCCACCTAAACCAGGTAAACCACCGCTAGTATTCATTCCATCAACCATATTGCCCAGTTTAGGCAGTAAATTAGAGAGTTTTGATTCGGGGTCCATTTCTAAACCGTACAAACCTTCTACTCCCTCAATTGGAGTCGGTTCTGTGCCAATTTCCACTCCCAGTGAGTCAGAAGTTGAATGAGCCGGATCGCTAGACACAAGCAGTACTTTTAGACCACAATCAGCAAGGTGTACCGCTGTTGCACTAGAGGTCGTAGTTTTACCAACACCACCCTTACCACCAAACAATAGTAATCTTGCCATGTTAGTGGCACATGGCAAGAGGTCTTTGAATCCAACGGGTAAAGTAGAATCTTACACTCATTTCATGAACTAATACTGCAACGGGCAAATAATGGCAAACCAATTGGTGTTATTTCAGATAGCCAGTGTTTCCGCCTTAATCGGCATGACTCTAGGCTGGAGGGGGGTAATGAGCCGATATTCCGGATTCTACGATTTGCCTACTGCTTGGAGTAATGTGTTTTGGGGAATCCTGCTAGGAGGCCTCTACGCATCACAGATACACAATAATATTATTCTACCAAATCTTGAATTTGAAGCAACTCAAGATACTGTGGTGAATCCAATAAATTTGATTTTATATTGCTTAATAATGTCAATAATTGTCCACTTTTTGCTGCGAAGAAATCGTGTGCGTTCAGGCTCATCACAAACAACTAGTGGTTGGGCTCTAGGTCTTGCTATTGGCGGTATGTTTGCCATGGTGGTTATCTTTGCCATATTACAGTGGTATGATTTTACTCCGATATTATTCATTTCGATTCTGTTAATCTGTCTTCTTGCACCAAGATGTGAAGCGATAATTACCTCTTATCAAGGACATTTGATGTTGATGGGTAAAAAATGGGGAGCGATATTACGCGCAACTATGTGGCGGTGTGGATACGTGGTAATGTTTGCTTACGTATTATCTGCCCCAATTGGTTGGATTTTTATCCTCCCAGTGATGCTTATAGCGGATAGAGCAGCAGAAACATGGATTTGGGAATCAATACCCAAAGAAGGCAAAAAACAATTGCGTAAAATTTGGGCAAGACAAGCCCGAGAACGAAAGTTGAGACAGGTAAGCAGGAATGTAGAGACT
>JAKMFF010000307.1 GCA_022425585.1 Candidatus Poseidoniaceae archaeon | reverse complement strand
TTAGTAAATAGTGATACAATAGATGAAGGGACTTCACAGCAATTTCAAGTAAATAGTTTTCAAACCGTGATAATTAATTATAATTCGACAAATCAGTTTTTTGAGGGTGAAATAGTTGTTATGATTGAACTAGACGGTGAAGTAGATTCATACGTTGAAGACAACTACAGAAACTTTACAATTTATGTTCAGCCACCACCGCTACCAATAATAGAACTTGACATGTTTTTTGATGAGGCAAATTTAGTTGCCGGTGAGATGCTTGAAATTGAGACTATAGTTTACAATAACGGCACGGTTAGTTTTACTGGAGTGTTGCGGTGTAATTTTAATGGTGAATTAATAAATGATTCCTCTGTGGCCATAGAACCTCAAACAAACCGTTCCATGAATCTCTCTGTGGTTACAAAACCAGGTGTGATAATTTGTGATGTATCAGGTCAGAGGATTGACGCTTCCTCCAATAATATTTCATCAATTCAGATAAATGTAGAATCCGCGATTTTTGAATTAGCTGGAAGTCTCTCTCCCTCTGCATTAGGTGGCCCGTGGCACGCAGGAGATGAAGCAGAGCTTTCTTTACTGATTAGAAATTCAGGAGCGATAGCCGGTAATGCCTCATTAAAAATAGAATCTAATGGCATTACTATGCAGGGACAACCTGTAATTTTACAACCCGGGGAGGCGGGAGAAGTTACTCTAGCTATGCCGTTAAATCAAGCTGGCCAGCAATCACTTAATTGGTCATTGTATACAACCGATGGTGATACGCTGGGAGACCTCTTTGGTTCGATATTCATTCCTGTAGCACAAAGGCAAACACTAGATTTCACTTTCACCGAGGTTACTTGGAATACTGAAGATGGCATTGACGCTTCATGGTCAGTTAATCTTTCCAATGGTATAGAGCGAGGAGTAAATATCAAAATTGGCTACTCGTATTTGTCCGAGGAGACCACAATGTTCGATGTTGATATGATATTGGAGCCGGGAAATACTGTGGGTCAAATTAACATGGGACAAATACCTGCAGATTTTGTCATAATTCGAGTTCAAGAGGCTAATTGGACTGCCCAATCATCATTCTCATCTTATACTAAATCAGTCCCTGACGATAGGCCTAGTTATGAAATCGAATTTATTGGTCAATCTAATCCAAATCGACCAAGTTATGGTCAACAATCTACTGTTAGTGTAACTCTGTCAAATAACGGTGATATTCCAGGTCCAAATGGAAATTTAATACTCTACTCTCAAAGCGGGAAAATTTTGGATGAAAAACCAACTAACAGTTTGGATAGTGGTGAATCTACTTCAGTAACTTTCAGTTTTTCATGGCCTGATGGTAGTGAGGTGACTCTTAATTGCAAATGGGATTACGGTGATGATTCAAAAAGTATTGATCGCCAGTTTGTCTCAAGTGTGATTGAACAAGATTCCGAAGAGGCCTCAATCCCTTGGGGAGGAATTCTTGGTGGTTTGGCAGTTGGAGCAGTAGTAATCTTGCTAATTAGGCTGCGCGACCCAACCAAAGTTAAGCCGCAAGCAAAGCAACCAACTATTTCTAGCACAGAAAAACCAAAACAACTGTCATCGATTAAAATTGAAATAAGTTGTCCTGAATGTTCTAGGCAGTTACGTATCCCACAGGATTATTCTGGTACTGTTAAGTGTCCCGACTGCTCTATTAGTTTTGAAGTGGAAGATTCCACTAAAGAAATTGAACCAGAGGAAGAAATTATCGAATCTCCAAGTGATGGTAAGGTTGAGATTTCATGCCCAGATTGTTCTCAAAGTTTGCGCATTCCAAGTTCATATGAGGGCTCGGTTAGGTGTCCCTCTTGCAAGACTATTTTCAAATCATCAGATAGTGAAGTTTGAATAACAAGTCAGGTTAGGGATTAATGTGTCAAGCGGCCACTTCCAAGAGTTTGAAGATGAATATCTAGAGATGATGTATCAGTTTTACGAAAAAGATCCGATATCGAGAGTGCGCACTGGTGACCTTGCAGAGGCTTTACGTGTCACTCCAGCATCTACTACTGAAATGGTGCAGAGACTGGCAGCTAAGGGATATTTGGACTATGTTCCTTACAAGGGTTCGAGTTTAACAGAGCAAGGTCTTATCCATGGGAAAAAAATGAAGCGCAGACATAGGTTGGCAGAGGTTTTGTTGGAACATTTACCCTTTGATGGCAATCAGCATTCAACAGCATGTCGACTCGAACATGCGATTGATGATGATTTAGAAGTAGCATTAACAATATATCTTGACAATCCTAAAAAAGATCCTAGTGGCACTTCAATTCCAGATATGTCTTCTGACATCGAAGAAAGAGTAACTAAATCAAATTCGGGCCTCAGCTCACTAGCAAATTTGGCAGTCGGCAACAGGGGGATTGTCAAAATTATTGCTTTAGGTAAACAGGAGTCCGATATCGTTGAACAATTTGATATCACAATTGGGGACATGATTAGTAAAACTGGAGACAATAGTTACCATTGTAATGATTCAGACATTCAATTGCATAACGATATCGCTTCAAAATTGATAATAAGTCATTAATCTACATTTATTTGACTCAACACTTTAGAACGGTGTCGACTTCGACCAATCATGGGTGATGATGAAATCACTGACAAGCCTCTTGATTTAGAGGCTGAAGAGAAATCGGTCAATGATGATGAAGATATTGCTAATTCTGATTCAGACCAAACATTTTCGGACACAGTTAAAGCATTGAGTAATAATTCTATCAAAAAGATCAGGAAATGGAATAATGAAGCGTTCTTATACGCATTTGATCGTCAGTTGATATCTTTTGGACTTAGGCTACTATTATTCTTGCCTGGGTTTGCAATTCTCACTTTTTTTGGCGCATGGGCTTATGCTAATTCTTCACCAGATTGGTGGGATAGTTTCATTGAACCGACTTTAAATCAGAGTTTTTCAACTATCCTTGTGGCGTTGGTATTTGTTATCTTACTTGGTTACATACTCGCGTTAGCCCTCCATCGGCACCGAGTTAATTTGACCATTAGATCATTTGAACAAGAGGTTAAAGCAGCTCAATCAAAACATCTTTCGATTAAATCATTACATGGATATGAACCGCTTGAAGACTCAATAAAGCGTTCAGTAACAAAGCATTTCTTTGCGCTGGTAGGTTCTCTACTAGCAATATTCGCCTTGTCTGCTATTGCGTTTTACGGGATACAAAGTGACATGGGTAAGAATTTACTGGCGCTGTCATTTTCACTTACCATGCTCTCCCTTGGCCAACATATTGCAACAAGATCATCAAACTTCAATATGGCTGAAAGAACAGGTCTACTAGAAGCGTATAGTTCACCTGTCCACCCTTCAACTCTCGATATGGTTTTTTCAGATTTGGTAAAATCACAACTAGATCCGTTGCTGAGATCTGAGTACGAAAGATTTGTCAAAGGTGTTGAAAATCATGTTAAAAGAGGTGTTGAGCCAAGGTTTGCTAGAGAAAAAATGATGATGACTTTTTACAAGCATTCCCAAGGTCTAGACTTATCCTCAGTCTACTCCGAGTTTGGCGAGATTTTAACCAAGGCAGGCGTTGAATTTATTAAAAATCACGAAGTTTTTACCATCGAAGAATGGTTACAAATCATCGATTATATCGAATCACAATGCCCAGCATTTTTCCGTATGATTGGCAGAATTGAAGAAGATTTGTCAGCAGGAAGAAAATCAATTAAAGATGATATAATATTTGAAGTCGATATGGAAAATGTTGTGCATGGAAAGGCTAATTTGTTTACCTATATGCATAATCTATCCGATGAGACAAGGACTGTTGTTCTAAGAGTTCAATCACCAGACTTTAGGCCGCATGATATCGCAATGACTTATCGCCTTAAACCCGGAGAAAAGCAATGGTGGCCAGCAGAGGGTGTGCCATTGTCGCAATCAGGAGACGATGATATTCTAGCAATCATGTCAGCCCTTCTAAGGGACGGAACGGTTGCTTGGCAGTCGCTACTACCAGAAAGATTTGGGGAGGCGACAGTATCTGTAAGGCTTGAAGAAGTGAGTGGTGAACTGCTAATTGGTTCTCAGATGAACGTAAGAATACGATCGGTTTTCAAGGAGAGAATACGGGTTGCAAGTTCACTGGTTTTCAACATAATCGGTCTGGCCGGTACCTTAATTTCATCTACATTGTTGACATTTATCATCGTTTAGAGGCAATTATTTCAAAGCGTAGATTTGAAATGGTGAACTCTTACCACCGACCATGCGCGGGAAGTTGAATGAGGGCGAAGAAAAGCCAGACGCGGAACTTCGTGAGAAACTCCATGCAATGGAGTCCAAGGTTCGTAAGATGAGAGAAACTCGCAATAACTTCAACGCTCAGGCTAAAGTTTCAGCAGAGAAAAGAAATTCAGTACAATCACAGTACAAAGAACATCGAGAGAAAATTGAATTATTTGTTGCCGAAGTAAGAGCAATGCGTGCTGAAATTAAATCATTTAAGGAAAAGCGTAATGCCATTCAAAGCCAAATGCGTGATCTAATCTCACAGATAAAGGGGAAAAGGAAAGATCACACTCAAAAGCGGTCTGCCACTGCAGAATATGCTGATTTAAAGCAGCAAGTTGACTCTCTTGAAAAGAGATTTGAAACCACCTCTGTTGGTGTTAACAAGGAAAAAGAAATGGTTAAGAAAATTAAAGAATTTTCAAAGCGAATTGAGGAATTAGAGCCTGAGGTCACTAAATTCAAAATGGTTGAAGTTGATATGTCAGACATTGATTCTGCAATTAAAACCCTCAAAGCCGAGGCGGACGCTGCTCACAATTCAATGATTGAAGCGGTTGAGAGACTAAATGCTAAGACACCTGAAGTGGATGAGGCATTTGCTCATCGTGATTTCTTAAAATCAGAAGGTGACAGATTCCACACCGAATTTGTTGAGCTAAAAGAGAAGGCTAACGAAGTTCACGCTAAGATTGAAGAATTGATGGTTGATGTTAACAAAGCCAGAGACGAATTAAAATCGGTACGTGAAGAACGTAAGTCTTGGTTGACAGACCATAATGCATCGGTTAAGAAAGAGATGAAAACAGGTGCGCAATCTGAAGAAGTTGCAGAACTACTAACCAATTCACTATTGTCGACTGGCTCGATTACTTTTGGTGGCTTGAGCAACGAGGATTTTGTTTCGAAATCCAAATCAAAGAAATCGGATAAAAAGAAAAACATGCGAAGAGTTGATGTTTCTAGAAGAAGATAGGTGTCAATATGATTGGCGTTATCATGGCCGGGGGCAAAGGAACTCGGCTTTATCCGTTAACTGCAAATAGACCAAAACCATTAGTTCAGGTATTAGGTAAACCAGTAATCGATTACGTAAGTGACGCATTACTTGACGCAGGTATCGATGAAGTAATTTTGACTACTGGCTATCAAGGTGAAGGTTTGATTTCTTTAGTTGAAGATTGGAAT
>JAKMFF010000297.1 GCA_022425585.1 Candidatus Poseidoniaceae archaeon | reverse complement strand
GTCAAAAATCTTATGGAAACCGTAGTACTAGAATCCGAAACTGAAGAACTTGATATTACTGATAACATGATTCATATCCTAAATAATATCAAACAATCAATAGAAACTCAATTGAGTAATTTAACTGAAGATTTGTATGAAGGAATTACTGGTGAGGAAATGATCGAATTGGCTGTCAAAGAACACCAAGAAAATCTCAGTTATATTGATGATGTGATTGAGGAAAAACTCAAGTCCTCTTCAAAATAATGGGACTATTTACAAGATACGAGGTTATACCAGTTGCATGACCCGGACAGCCGACTTGCTTCGACGCCTGTCCAAAGAGGGTATAGAGGTCCCAAAACATATCAGAATAGCAATGTTAAAAGTCGATTTAGAAGATTTTACTGATTATGATGCCTCGCCATTTTATGCCGATAGACCTGTACCTTACATAGAATCTAATTCTGGTAATATTAAAACAATCTCTGCGCCACATATGATTATCAGTCTATTGCATCATATGGAATTGAATCATGACCAAGAAGTGATAGTAATTGGCTGTAAAGGGGGCTATTTAGCGGCATTAATAGCAACTATTGTTGGTGAAAAAGGTCGAGTAAATGTTTTAGATCCATCTTCCGAAGTAATAGATTATACTAAAGAAAGACTATCACATTGGCCAACTGTTGATATCAGACGAATCGAAGATTTATCTGTTGCACCGGTCGCCTTTCCAGGAGAATTTAACCGAGTAATCATGACTGGGCAAATTGAGGTTATCCCAGAGTGGGTCAAGTCACGAATATCTGATGGCGGTTTTATTGTTGCACCACTAGGCGATTTAGATTCCCAAAAATTAATGAAGATAGAGTATCAAGACCAACACGAACTAGAAACTGACCTAGGCAATGTCTGTTTTGGTCCAATCGATGTAGATTCTCAAATAGACCCACACTTACATCCCAAAGAATTAGCAGACTTGATTGAATTATCAATTGAAACTTGTGAAGAACTTGAGATAATTGACTTTGATGAAATGCAAAGTCTACAAGATTTGGTTGCTAGATTAAACAATTTACCTGACGATACCCCCCCAATTGGCGAGGGAGGAATACCGATTTCACAGCACCCAATGGTCAAATTATTATGGCACTATTCTCCATCTTTCCTAAGGCTATGGCCAATAATTCAAGTTATGTTACACCCAATGATTGCCAACTTTGAGTACAATAATATGGATGGCCATGACGAAGACCAAGATATCGACTGGTGATTAGATTGGCCGGTCGCTCTGCAATGGCATTACAACATCTCAAAAGTCGAGATGACCGAAAGAAGCGACGTGCGGTAAGAGAATTGTTTGAAATCGACAATGAAGGAAATTTGGAATCTTTTATTCCACTGCTAAACGATAAAGACAATTGGTACCAAACCAAGGCCCTAGATGCTTTCAAAACTTGGGCTAAACGAAGGGATATATCGATACTAGAGGTATTAATTAATCATAAAAAAATAGCATATAACCGTGTTGCTGCAAATATGCTCTTATCATTCAAGCCGGAGGACTCTAAGCTTGCCAAGATATTATTTGAGAAAGATGACTTATTATGTAAAATAAAATCTTGTGAATATATCTTAAAATGTGAGAACCAAAGTGAATTTTTTACCCTTGTGAAAAATCATGAGTCCCCAAAAATAAGAGTCATAGCATTAAATAGCCAATATGCTGATTCAAAAATAGTTGAAAACATGCTTGAAGATGAATCTAACAATGTCGTCCAAGCGGCATTGAAAAAATTGCAGGATGGCAATATTAAATTATCATCAAAATCAATTAAATCAATGCTCGAAAATGGTGTAGATCCTAAATTGATTATCCCACATGCACTTGCTAATGATGAAAATATTGTCATGACTCTAGTGAAATCCCTTGATTCTAACGGAAAAAAGGACTTTGTTAAGTATCTAAGAAAAAGATTTACTGAAGTTGAAGATGAAATAATTCAAATTCTGATTAACAAAAATG
>JAKMFF010000295.1 GCA_022425585.1 Candidatus Poseidoniaceae archaeon | reverse complement strand
GTTTGATGTAATCAAAGATAAGGCCAATTGGCTACCACATGCAGAGGACTGTAATATTCCAGTTAATATTGACAACATTAGAATTCTTGGCCATCGAATAACTCCGCCATTTGGACCGATTCAATTTGATAACGCCTTCATCCATTTCCACTGTGGTGAATGGCAAAGTGTACCAGAAATTGACCTTGAGCCACAGACAGAATTTGATGAGATAATGTGGGCTGCTCCAAGGGAAATACTCGAGCGATGGTCTAAAAATGAAATCAAAGTTGCACCACCAGTCATTTCGATATTGATGGAATTTATTAGAATCCTGAAATTCTGTGGCGATGATATAGTGGAGGCAGCAGAAAATATTTCTCGACGCAAACCGGGAAGACAGTCAATTCTATTTGGCTATGGAGTGGAAGTAGTCCCCATTAGAACTGTAACATTACCTCCAGCAGATCATACCAATTGTTATTTGCTAGGCGACCCGGATGGTGAGTTTATCATTGTCGACCCTGCAGTTGTTTATCGTGAAGATATGGAGGCTCTAGCCGAAGCAGTTGACCGCCATAATGGTACACCAATTGCCGTTGCTTACACTCATTCACACAGTGACCATCTAGCAGACAATGATTTACTCAAAGAAGCCTTTGATTTGCCAGTGTGGGGTAGTGAATACACTGCCAGAAGCGTTCACTGTGACCGGATTTTGCAAACTGGAGAAGTATTGCAACTAGGTAAGCAAAAATGGCGCATAATCATCACCCACGGGCATCACCCCGGTCACGTTTGTTTTGCCGGTGAATCAGGCCTTATCGCCGGTGACATGGTCGCTGGATTTGGCACGATACTGATTCCTCCAGCCACAGGTGATATGGACCTGTATATCGAGGAATTAGCACAACTTAGAGACTTAGCACCACATTTGTTATTCCCTAGTCACGGCCCAGTTATCGCCCTGCCGCAAAAGAAATTATCTCACTACATTCAACATCGTGGTGCGCGGCACGAAAAGGTATTACAAGCGGTTCAAAATGGATTATTTGAACTCGAAAACATCGCCCTCAAGGCGTATGAGGATACTCCCGGTGCCCATCCTGGACTTGCTAAAGACCAAACATTGGCGCACCTATTGTCTCACCAACGCCGCGGCAAGGTCAGTAGGGATGATTCCAACAATTGGCATGCAAGCATTGATTGATGACACGCATTAGGCTAGACATGCCTCGCCGATTAGTTATCACCAAAGCAGGCTCGCCATCTGTACTGGATGTCATAGAAATGCCAATGCCAGAGCCTCAAGCAGGCGAGGTGAGAGTTGAAGTCCATTTTGCAGGAATCAATTTCGCCGATACTCTAATGCGGCTTGGATTTTACCGGCCAAGACCACCATTCCCTTTCACCCCTGGATACGAAGTGAGTGGAATTATCGATTCACTTGGTAAGGGAGTAACTGAATTTGAGGTTGGGCAAAGAGTAGTTGCCGCAATGTCCAATGGAGGACAGGCAAGTCATGTGATTGCCGCAGTTTCTCGAGTAATTCCTTTGCCCGATGAAATGAGTTTGGAAAAAGCTGCCTCTATGCCAGTCACTTACCTCACTGCTCATCACATGCTACACCATTTAGGCAATCTAAAATCGACAGATACTGTACTAATTCATGGTGGTGCAGGCGGAGTTGGTACTGCAGCCCTCCAACTCTGCCAATGGGCGGGAATTGACCAAGTATGGGCGACTGCTTCAGGACATAAGGCAGATATCATCAAGCAATATGGTGGCATTCCAATTGATCGACACAATCAGGACTTTGTTGAGGTTATCAAGCAAGCAACAGGTGGCAGAGGAGTCGACCACATCCTTGATCCAATCAGCGGAGAGAACCTCAAACGCAGCCTGAAAGTATTAGCTATGGGTGGCAAAGTCTACTCTTTTGGTATGTCTTCAGCAGCCCCATCCAGTAAGCGTTCACTACTCAAGGCTTACCTGGCGTGGCGAAAAACTCCTAAACTAGACCCAATGAAGATGATGAGTCGCAACCAAGGGATATTTGGCGTTCACATGGGGACTTGGGATGATGAAGTAGTCATGGCAAGTCAACTACAACGAATTTTGGAAGGAGTCAAAGTTGGTGCTTTGGACCCTGTTATTGATTCAATATTTGCCGTTGAAGATGCTGCTAAGGCTCATCAACACATCCATGATGCCAAGAATATCGGTAAAGTCTTACTACGATTCAAGTAGAATTCAATAAGCGAGAATCACTCAGCATGATGAGGCGGTAGTATGAAGGCTAATATGAGCGGATTTGACCTTCGAGCAATTGTTGGTGAGTTAAGCCAATTTGCTGGTGCTTATGTCAAGAAATCATATATGCCGCACTATGAACAAATCGTCTTACGTATCAATCCTAAAGAAAGTAATCAATTTGATTTAGTAATCGTTAGGGGCTCAAGAGTTTACACCTCAACTCGTGACCGTCCTATGCCAATGACGCCTCCACCATTTGCTATGGTGTTGCGCAAATTCTTGAAGAATGCCCGTATGACTGCAGTAAGGCAATTGGGTTTTGATAGAGTACTGGCACTTGATTTTGATACCAAATTTGGTCAAATGCATCTTTATGTTGAGGTATTTAGAGAGGGTAACGTAATTCTTGTTGACCATGAAGGAATTATCATTCAGCCCTTAACTCACGCTAAGTATTCAGGACGTATTCTCAAGAAGGGAGTTCAGTATCAGCCCCCACCAGCTGCTTTGGACCCACACGATTTAGACGAAACTGCTCTACAAGAGATGTTTGAAAATTCAGACCGTGATTTAGTGGCAACTTTGGGT
>JAKMFF010000269.1 GCA_022425585.1 Candidatus Poseidoniaceae archaeon | reverse complement strand
GGCTTGATGTGCTATATCATCCACGAAGTAACATGGCGAAGGTCTGGAAGCAGATACTGAAACAGGAGTCTGAACATCAGTGGCTTGCCATCGGAGCATTCTTTGTCTTCATAATTCTTGGTGCTGTGATGATAAAGGGCACTAGTTTTGTCCCTGGGATAGATCTTATCGATAATGAAATTGGTGATGATTTCAGAATCATGGAATCAACATATATTGACGAAAATGAAAATTACTTGCTTACCTATAATCAAGGTGAATATGAGTTAATTTGGTCCAATGATGGAGATTCAACAACAATAATTGGATCAGGTTCAAGCCATGATGCAAGTTCGATTGATTTTATCACCAAATTATCGAACGATAGCATCATTATTCCTCAAGAAGGTTCATTGATGCTGCTAATACAAGACGGAAATATCTTCCCCTACGAGACAAATTACGGAGATGACCTTTTCTCCGTCACACATGTTGTGCAAAATCAGCAACAAAGCAATGATAATCTTCTGATGCTAACAACTGAAGCAGATGGAAAATATGGTTTTCGCGGACTCAATTCTAGTGGGATAACAAGTTCACCTACCCCAGATAATCAAAATGTTGAATGGCAAAAAGTAGCGAGCATAGGCGACCAATTATGGATTGCTACAGGAATTTATGTCCCGTCTCCAAGCATTGGTGAAGATAGTCCAGCAACACCTTCAATCCGTCCTGTTTATGCTTCAATTATTTGGAGTGGGGGATATACAGCGCCAATGATTAGCTACCTAGCGCCCATAGACACTAAAGAAGTCGGAGAGTACCATTCGATAATTAACTACAACCATGATGAAGTCATAATTGCAGGGACTCACAAGACAATCCGGTTTAATCATGTAACTAACTCGGCAGAAAAAATAGACTTTGCTAGTGTTGCTGGAATTAGTGATGAATGTAATAGTGCGTGGTTGTTTAATGGTTTGGATTCCCGTTCTGTGCTTAGAATATCAGAAGACAATCATGAGATAATGAAGTTACCACATAAATTACCCATAGCAGTAGAATCAAGTGGATTTGATGGTGACACAATATACCTCCATGGAACTGATAATTCAGGAACCTCTAAAGTTTTAACATTTGACACCTTAGCAGTAGGCTCTATAGAATCTGGAAGAGGATTTTTGAATCTATCATTCATCATAGTATCATTGATAATTTTTTCAGTTATGGCTGTCAATGTATACGATAGATTTCGTCAATAAAACATAAACAAACTGCTATTTCAAAAAAAATAGTTTGACAACCTTCATTTGCTGTGGTCAATGACGACTAAATCCTGCGGTGTGAGGTGAGTCTATTGTCGAAGAGAACTATGATGGACCAATTCATGGAAATAAAAGCAAATCATCCAGATACTATTCTGTTTTTTAGGATGGGAGACTTTTATGAATTATTTCATAAAGATGCAGAGGTAGCATCTCCAGTCCTTGGTTTAACTCTTACATCTAGAGATAAGAAATCGGCAAACCCAATACCAATGGCTGGTTTTCCATGGCATGCACTTGAGGATAATCTTAGAATTATGCTAAAATCTGGCTTCAAGGTAACTGTAGCCGAACAAGAACGCGAATTAAGAGAAGGTGCTAAATTACTCGAAAGGGTAGTTACCAGAGTATATACACCTGGTAGCCTATATGAAGAATCATTATTGTCAACCAATGAAAGAAGCGTCTTAGCTGCCATTGTTACGGAAAAGTCTTCTCTTAGCATGGCCATAATCGATTCATCCACGGGTGAATCATGGGCTTCCACTTGGAAAGGTCAAGAGAAATTTTCCAATCTAGAGGATGAATTACTTAGGTGGACTCCTGCAGAGATTATTGTATCTCCAAAAGATGCTTCTAATAATGAACTTATCAGCATCTTTTCTAATCTCGATGAGTGTGTGATATCACAACATTCAGTGAGTAAGAAACGCAGAATATCTCGCTTAGAATCAATATTACAAGTCTCAGATTTAGGACACCTCGATCTAGATAATTCACCCTTATCAATAGAAGCAGCAGGGTTTGCTGCAGACTATCTTGCCGTTGTTCACTTGAAAAACGAAATACCAATAAGAGATATTCAGATAATGGACGAAACGGGACATTTAGTAGTCGATCAAACTACTTTGAGGAACTTAGAGATTACCTCGACTTTAGCCGGGGAGTATGATGGAAGTCTGATATCAAGCATGAATTACTGTCGAACGGCTATGGGTCGGAGATTACTAAAAACATGGTTACTCAGACCACTGTATCAAATAGAGGCAATTGAATTACGCCATAATGCTGTTAGATCATTGAAATCTTCATCAAAGAGACTAGACCAGATTAGAGCGGCACTAAATGGGCTTAGAGACTTAGAAAGATTAGCCACTCAATTAGCGTATAATAAGAGCAATGCAAGAGATTTGCAAGCAACCGCTCTTGCATTAGAAAGAATGCCGGCAATTGTTGGATTGTGCAGCCAAGTAGAAGATCAATTGCTTCATCACCTAAGTGACGACTTAGCTTCATTAAATGAGATGGCAGAAGACATCATGAGAACAATTGTTGATGAGCCACCATTAGGAGTAAGAGATGGTGCAATAATAAGAACCGGAGTAGATAGGCAACTTGACGAGTTGAAATTAAAATCTGCTGAGGGCCATACTTGGTTTCGTGAATTAGAAGCCAAATTGAAGAACGATTTAGAAATACCATCACTAAAGATTCGTAATAACCGTCAAATTGGATGGTTCATAGAAGTGACTAACTCAAATTTATCAAAGGTACCAGAGATATGGATTAGGAAACAACAAATGACCAATGGTTCAAGATATACCACTCAAGAGATAATCGAAAGAGATGATTTATTATTGACTGCTGATTCAAAAATTAAGAACTTGGAGCATCAATTATTTCAATCGCTCAGGGAACGTTGTAGAAATAATGCAAATATCCTAGCAAAGATTGCTGGAAAGGTTGCTGCGATAGATGTTCTGCAATGTTTTGCTACTGTTGCTAGAAAGCGGAATTGGATTAAACCCGAAATTGTTGAATCTGATAATTTTACGGTAAAGCAATCTAGGCACCCTGTTTTAGAACAAAATTCCGGCTTTGTTCCTAATGATATAAAAATGGATAATAAGAAAAAATTCTTATTGATTACTGGACCAAATATGGGTGGTAAATCTACCTATTTGCGGTCAGCAGCATTACTTGCAATACTTGGACAATCTGGGAGTTTTGTCCCAGCCCAAGGTGCTAGAATAGGCTTAGTTGATCGCATATTTACCAGAGTTGGGGCAAGCGATGATCTTAGAAGAGGCAGATCAACATTTATGATGGAAATGATAGAGGTAGCCCATATCTTGAGAAAGGCCACCAATAAATCTCTTGTTTTACTCGATGAAATAGGTCGAGGGACTTCCACTTTTGATGGTTTATCAATCGCCTGGGCAGTAACTGAGGACATTTGTCGAAGAATTAAATGTCGAACTCTATTTGCCACTCACTATCATCAATTGATAGGTTTAGAAAACGATGTTGAGATATTGAAGAATATTCACGTGCAAGTTTCTTATGTTGACGGGAAATTGAAATTCCTTCATACAGTTGCTGATGGATCTTGCGACGATTCATATGGAATTCAAGTAGCAGCCCTTGCTGGTCTGCCAAGAGGAGTTGTGGAAAGAGCAACCGACCTATTGCAATTTTTGGAAAAACAAGCTTATGGGGCAAAGGCCGGAGATTCATCATCGCCTGGAGTTAGAGATATCGGACAGAGTAGTTTGATGAGTTATTTTGCTGCAGCATCAATGGTTAAGGAAGAAAATGACCAATTAACTAACAATCATCTAGAATCAAAATTAGTAGAATTTTTAGAGCAATTAGAAATTGATGAAATGTCACCTAAAGAAGCAATGAATGCCTTGT
>JAKMFF010000022.1 GCA_022425585.1 Candidatus Poseidoniaceae archaeon | reverse complement strand
CTTGTAGAGCGATCTTCCGTAAGTTTTGGTGATATTGACCGAACTAATTTGTGCAGGGATTTTACAAAAGGTGCTGGCTTTAATTTATTATATTCAAGGCCTTGACAAGCAATTACTAACTCGCATGCTAGAACTTCTGATAATCTGAGGCAAGATTGGTAAAGGTTCCAACATGCAGTCGCCCCCATGCTGACATGATCTTCTTGTCCTGCTGAGGTGCTGGTAGAAAATGAAGTACGCGGTGCTGCGTGTCCATGCATTTCTGCCAGGGCTGAGCCTGCGCTATACTGCACAATCATCAACCCAGATTCCAAACCACTGTTGGTGGCTAGGAATGGCGGTAAACCACTTTTATTGGAATCGAGTAACTGGTCCATCCGGCGTTCGGAAATAGAACCTAATTCAAATATGGCTAGAGACATTCGATCCGCACAAAGTGCCAAAATTTCACCATGAAAATTACCTTGGGAGATTATAGTGGACTTATCATCAGTAGTTTCTGGAAATACTAACGGGTTATCGGTCGTACTATTAAGTTCAATTTGAATGGTTTCTCGCATACTCATCAATGCCTCATACACAGCACCATGAACTTGAGGTGCGCATCTAAATGAGTAAGGGTCTTGGACTTTTGAGCAGTCTGTATGCCCGGCCAATATTTCCGAGTTTTGCATTATTTGCCTTATTCTGGCTGAAATCAAGATCTGTCCAGGATGTGGCCTAGCCGAATGAACTCTTGCATCCGCTGGACTAATACTTCCTTGGAATGCTTCTAGCGATGAACAATAAATAACATCAGACATAGTCAGTAAGTTGTTAAGAATTTGAAGAGATAGAATAGAATAACTTAACATTTGACTGGTGCCGTTGATAAGTGACAAACCGTCTTTTGCGAAAAGTTCTACTGGAATCAACCCTTTCTCAACAAGCAAATCTTTGGTTGGGATTTTATTATCGTGGTCATCTATTACATAACCTTCCCCAATTAACGTAAGAGCCATGTGCGATAGGGGTGCTAAATCACCACTTGCACCTAAACTCCCAATTCTTGGTATGTACGGAGTCACTCCATGATTGACATAATCAATTAGTTGCTGAACTACATTAGGGTGGACTCCAGAAAAACCCCTGGCAAAGGAATTTATTCTGGCTACCATCATTGCTTTAACAGCCGGTTTAGTCATTGAATCACCCAAACCAGTTGCATGAGATCTAATCAGATTTACTTGTAAATCCTGCAAATGTTCTTTTGAAATATTAGTGTCAACTAACGAGCCAAATCCTGTATTAATCCCATAAACCACTTCACCAGAATCCAATATATCTTCTACTACTTTACGGGATTTAACAATCCGATTCCATGAATCTTCCGATAATTTAATTGCAATATTATCTGTTGCCACAGCATATACTTCAGCAGGTGACAGTGTATTGCCATCTAATTGAATCACAGACGCCATTAAATCACCCTAGAATGTCGTCTAAAATAGCATCATCGCTTAGTTCAGGAATAGTAACCTTGAGTAATTTATTTTCTTCCATTGCCATTTTAATGGCTTCTATAGCGCCAGGATTACGTGCCCAAGCCCTTCTTGCCACACCGTTATTAACATCCCAGTGCAACATCGATTCAATCTTCTTTTGTGCGGTAGGTGAACCATCGATTAATAGTCCAAAACCACCATTTATCACTTCACCCCATCCAACTCCACCGCCATTATGTAAACTAACCCAAGTGGCTCCTCTAAATGAGTCACCGACGAAATTCTGAACGGACATGTCTGCAGTAAACATGGAACCATCTCGGATATTAGCAGTCTCCCTGTAAGGGCTATCTGTGCCCGACACGTCATGATGATCTCTACCTAGGACTATGGGGGCTGATATATGTCCATCAGCAATGGCTTGATTCATGGCAAGGGCTATTTTACGCCGACCTACGTCGTTAGCATACAATATCCTTGCTTGACTACCGACTACTAGATTATTTATTCCAGCTTGCTCAATCCATCTTATGTTGTCATTCAATTGTTGAATGATAGACGGTGAAGCACCTAATGTCAACTCCCCTAAAACATCTTTTGCTATTTGATCGGTTTTTGCTAAATCTATAGGGTTACCAGATGTAC
>JAKMFF010000261.1 GCA_022425585.1 Candidatus Poseidoniaceae archaeon | reverse complement strand
TCATCCACTTGTTGAACTTAGTAGCACCAGCACCGGTTCTTAAGATGAAGTCTTCTCGATCTTCTTGCGCTTGGATGTAATCCTTAGCGGCCAATGTTTGATCAATCCAATCATTGATGTCCATTAATCCACCGCCAAGAGTGCTTTCTTCTACCACTCGGCTCATCTCATCAGCGTCAGATCCAGTTTGAACGAGGTCTTTCTTAATCATGTCATTTACTGAAGAGAAATCCATTGCCGCTGGTTTAGGAGGTACTGGGTTTCTTGGCCGCTTACTCTCATCGATAAATATACGGTTACCATTTACTAAACGCTGCTCAACATTAGCGGCTAAATCAGGAGTGAAATTCTCTTCACACTCCCAGCAAATAAACACCCATTCCCCTGGTTTATCTTGGTCTCTGGCCTGTCTAGGGTCCATTTCGTCACCACAAAGCGGGCAAGCGTGGAAAATCAGTGCAGGAACAAACTTTCTTCTAAAGTCAACAATATCTTGAGGAGTCCCTTCTAGTTCTAACATTTCATGATCTCTAGCGGCTTCTAAGCCTCTAGTTTCTAGTTGGTCTCTAATCTTGACTTTTTGATCGTCTTTACCCTCGTCATAGAGATTGTTTTCTAGTTTAACAATCAATTCGACAGTCTTACCTAAACGATTCATTATCAATTTCTTACCGCGGAAAGCCTCAACTTTAGCAATTTTTAACCGTTCTTTTTGTTCAGCTAATTCGGTAAGAACGTCTTTTTGCTTACGCTTGAATTTAATCTCTTCAATTTTTGAATCGACTTTCTTTTCTGGTGCTAAGACCGTTGCTAGAAACCGTTCTTTACCGTGGGATGAGTGGGCTGAATTGATAATTGAAATGACACCATCAGCGATATCTGGCTTTAGTGCATAGTTTTCAATCAACATATTGCGATCAATTTTCTTTAAATCCCCAATTTTTAGTCCAGCATCGGCTAACTGCTGAGCCGTAGTATCATCAATTCCACGCCTTAATAGTGCAAGATATGTGTCCTTCTTTGCCATAGCATCCCCTCCGACAAGTCCTGCCCAGTAGCCACTCCTAAGAAAAACCTCTCCCCGGTAAATTTGTTAAAAACCATCAAAACATTGGACATAAACGATAGATTGAGGTCAAGTTTAAGATTTATCTTGGATATTTTCTAAATCTTGACAAAACTCTATCCAGTCATCAAAATCAAACTCTTCTGGACGAGCGTTCATTCTCTCATCATCAGCTAGACTTGAAATCGCCGACTTCCAGCGAGCAGAATACCAATTAGGAACTCTATTAAGGCGGCGCGGAATAGATTTGAGACTGGTACGAATTTTCTTCCTTCGTTGTTTGAAGGCCTGATGGATTACTTGTTTAACAAGACGCTTATCACAATCAAATTGTTCATGACTAGGTTTCATTTCAATAAAGCAGGAATTTACTTTTGGATTTGGACTAAAGTTGTGAGGGGGTACTTTTTGCAACATCTCGGATTGCCAATCCAATAACGCAGTCATTCCAAGGGATCCAACGTCAGATTCATACTCCATAACTAGTCTTTCAGCAAATTCTTCTTGCACCAAAAGTACAACTTTCTGCAACAATTTCACTTCATCATTACGCAGATATTTGGTTAGCAACTCTACTAGGGGCGATGAAATTTGGTAGGGGATATTAGCAACAACTTTGGAGATTGAGGTGGGCCATTTAACCTGTAATGCGTCCCCTGAGAGTAAATTCAATTGCCCAGACGCAATTTCGCTGGTGAATATTCTCTGTAGATGTTTTACCGCCCCCTCATCGATTTCAATTGCTGTCACTCTACATCCTTGCATCAGTAAAGCCTCTGTTAACACGCCTGGCCCGGGACCGATTTCCAAAACGTGGTCTGGTTTGACGATCTCAGCGTATTGTATAGAGAGCGTAATTAGCTCATCATTAATCAAGAAATGTTGGCCAAGAGACTTGTCATTATCCTGTTTACTACGAAGTAAATCAACTAGAGTTCGAGCGCCCTTCATGCTGTCACCGGTAACAGTAGTTCTGTAAGTCGCGGTTGTAAGTTTCTATCGCTAATTTCAGCAACAAAACGCTTTGCTAGCAGTTCTGCTGCATCTATGGTGCAAGATTCGTTTAGATGTTCAAGGCCAGTAAAGCCACTCGAGCCTCTAACCTCGACCATCTGCAAAGCCTTCTTTTTACCAATTCCAGGTAATAGTTCGAAGGCGTGTTGCTTGAGGGATAGTGGGCCGGCAATGTTGAAAAATGCCTTGATGAAGTGGGCCGCCTTTTCTTCGATAAATAATTGGATGACTAATGGTAAATCGCTGGCTGCTGAATTAGACAACAGTTCCATTTTCGCCATACCGAGAATATCTCCCACGTCCGTGCGCTTATCGCCATCAACTCCGACATATATTCTATCACCAACTGCAGAATTAGTGTTCTTGGCGGTAAATCTGCCAAGCAACATCTTACTTTCACCAAAGGCAACAATCACATTGGTTTGAGGATCGTTTTCGATAACTCTCGCCCAAACCTCGTCATCAAGGGGAGTTGGGCGGCGTTGACGTTGGGGCTTATCTCTTCCAGGATTATTGCGCCCTCTATTGCCGCGATGTTGTTGTCCTTGACGTCGCTGATTATTTGGACGTCGATTGGTTCTTGGCTTTTGTTCAACCTTTTTTACGACATCTCTGCGACCTTCCGCAGGTCTTGTTGGCAAGTATTGTGAAGGCTTAGCGTTGCTCTTCTTATCAGACTTTTTTGGAATCTTGACATTACGGTCACGACTGAAACCGCTCATAAAATCATCTCGGCCAATTTCACTCGAAGCCAACATGCTGCCTTACTGTATCTAGAATTGCATTGATTTCAGAATCATCAATAGCAATTCTCTTGGAAACTAATACTGCTTTTACATCACTAGGATATAGTGGCATTAGTTCAGCAAGTTTTGCAGCTAGGTCAGGATATTGAGCAAGTTTGTCCATCTCAAGTAGTGCAGCCTTTAGAGTTAAAAATACATCAGGAGTAGTCTTGTAACCAACTCTATTGTCACTAGCAGCCCATTGAGCATGCTGTAATGCAGCAACCTGTTCGTAAGTTAAATCGCCCCTTCTTTCTTGAGCGCCCTCAAGCATGTCTCTTACGGTAGCAAAGTCAACAAATTTCTCTTCTTCGGTCAAGTAAATCACTCCAACGGGCGTAGGTGTTCTGGTCTAGCAATGACAGTCTTTTGCATATTGCCGTCTTTTACTGCAACGACCCATGCAACGCCTTGTTTCTTCTGAATAAATCCAGTTCTGCCATTGAATCTTCTGTGCGGCATTCCACCTTGTTGACCACCGTCCAATACGATAGCAACACGATCACCAGTATCGTATTCGTGCAATACACGACTGATATTCAAGCGACTGCGTTCGCTTTTTCTCCTTCTTAGAATGCTTCGAGTTCTTACTCTCTGGCCCTTGGAACGCTTCATGGTTTTCGCCTCACTTTACCCCGACACAGCATATTGCCATCTTCGGAGCAATTTGCCGACCTACCAATCGCATATAAGCACCGCGACGAAAATAACCGACTAAAAACCGGCGAGTTAGTCGGCGTGAATGTCCCCGACATCTAGCCATAGAACCTCGCATTTGGCTTTGAGTAAAGAGGCTACACTAGGCTGAGTACGACCGCTGTCACCATGGATAGTTTCTTTGACATAAGTACCAGATTCACAGCGAAGGGTAACTTCGACTTCTCTGGTACCATCTGCCATAATTTCTACAATCGGCTGGTTGACATCTATCACATCCCGCCGCCTAATTAGGTCAGCTCTTCGGTGGGCTACTCGGTCAGGTGTGCGTTGGTACAACTTTACGCCATGCAATGATAAAATTGTGGAAATAATTGTTTCGTCGCTAGGTAATTCAAACAGGGCACTACCCGGCGCAGGCATAGCGAGGATTCGTTCAATTAACTCTGATTTTTTACCGGTCTTTTTGAGGTTATTTTCGGTACAAATAGCTTCTAGTTCACCCTTCTTCATGTTCGATAATTCTTCTTCAGAAGGCCCTTGTTCTTCAGTAATAATTTCGGCTGGCAGTGGCTTAGTGTTGTCTTTCCGCTTGTCGCCTCTTCGATGGCGTTTTTTATTTGGTTTTTTACTTGATTCTTTGGTTAAATCTAGCGGAGCTGTCAATACGGCGTATTCGCGCTCTTTCATCTGCTCAATTCTAAATCTGATGGTGTAGGATTTCTCTGCAGGAGTGTCTTTGATCCTTACAACTTCACTCTTATTGGAAGAGCGCAGGTCAGTTACATGAATTGATCCGCCAGCGGCTTCATTGATGAGTTGCATAGCATATTGGTAATCAAAATCTCTTACTTTTGGCTCTTTCATCTCGATAACAAAAGGCCTCCCGCGGCCCATGCACCGAACATCGATATCTTCACGCCCCATGCCGTGGAATGAATGTTCAGGAGCACCAAATACTTCCAGCAGCGGATTACCGATTAAATCCTGCACACTTCTTAGGTATTGCAGTCCAGTGTTGTTGCAACGTTCACATCCGCGACCTTTGCAGGCACGACACGGCCACCTTGTTTGAGGAATACCTCGTTCGAGCTTTTGAT
>JAKMFF010000219.1 GCA_022425585.1 Candidatus Poseidoniaceae archaeon | reverse complement strand
CTTGACCACAGGACCAGAATCAGGAATTTCGATTGCAAAGGTTCGGCCTTCTACAGTTGCTAGCCATTTCCCGTTTTCAACTTCGACTTCAACTTCAAACTCTTGGCCATCAACGATTACTTTCCTTTTTTCAGTCATATAATCATCTCCATGGTGACCTGCTAGATCGATTATTCATCAATGAACTTAAGCCCATATTCATTCTAATATGGTCCTGCGACCAAGCGTTACCAGTATTTCTGCCAATATTTGAACCATCGTCACCTTGTGATTCAATAATGGATAGAACAGCACTTATTGCTGCGATTCTAAGTATTGCTTCATCAGTCATTTCAAAACCTCATAGCGGAATATTTCCATGTTTTCTTGCTGGTCTTAATTCCTCTTTATCAAGTAGCATTTCTAGCGCTCTGGCTAACTTTGAGCGAGTCTGATTTGGTTCGATGACATCATCTATGTAGCCAAGTGCTGCTGCTTTGTATGGATTAGCAAATTTGTCATTAAAATCTTCGGTCAAACGCACACGTTCTTGCTCACTGTTACGAGCACTCTTCAATCTTCTACGATGAATAATCTCAACCGCCCCATCAGCACCCATTACTGCAAGTTCGGCTGAAGGCCATGCTACATTGTAATCTCCACGAATATGCTTTGAAGACATAACATCATAAGCGCCGCCATAGGCTTTTCTCATAATAACGGTTAATTTTGGAACAGTTGCTTCGGCAAATGCATACAGCAATTTAGCACCATGTCTGATAATTCCACCCCACTCTTGGTTGGTTCCGGGCAGGAATCCCGGTACGTCTTCAAAAGTGATTATTGGTATGTTAAATGCATCACAAAAACGCACAAATCTAGCAGCCTTATCACTAGCATCAATATCTAAGCAACCGGCAAGGATTTTTGGTTGATTGGCGACTACACCAACTGTCTGTCCGCTTAGGTGGCCAAATCCAATGACGATATTTTGGGCCCAATCAGCTTGTACCTCAAGGAAACCATGGTCGTCTAATACTTCAGATATGACATCAACAACATCGTATGGTTTGTTAGATTCCTCTGGAATTATATCATCGAGTTTGTCACAACTTCGACTAATTGGATCTGAGGTTTTCTTAACAGGTGGTTTTTCCATGTTATTTGCCGGTAATAAGTCGCATAGGTCTCTTGCCAATTGAATGGCTGCTTCGTCATCCTCAGCAGTGAAATGGGATACTCCAGATCTACTTCCATGGGTCATAGCCCCACCTAGTTCTTCAAATGAAACCACTTCATTGGTTACCGTTTTGAT
Source organism: Candidatus Poseidoniaceae archaeon (assembly GCA_022425585.1). The sequence goes on along the minus strand of JAKMFF010000219.1, from coordinate 1,496 downwards.
TACCTCCGGTCCAGTGATAAACATATGAGCAGTTTGGTCGACCATAATGACAAAGTCAGTAATTGCAGGAGAATAAACTGCACCTCCAGCGCATGGCCCCATTATTACCGAAATTTGTGGCACTACTCCGGATGCTCTGACATTACGGAAGAAAATTTCAGCATAACTACCCAATGATGCAACACCTTCTTGGATTCTAGCGCCACCAGAATCATTCAAGCCGATAACAGGTTTTCCTGTCTTAAGTGCCATGTCTAGCACTTTGCAAATTTTGAGTCCGTGCATTTCTCCAAGTGAGCCACCATAAACGGTGAAATCTTGGGCGAAAGCAAATACTTCCCGGTCGTTTATCATGCCGTGTCCGGTAACTACTCCGTCACCAGGAATGACATTTTTGTCCATGTCAAAATCTCGGCATCGATGTTCAACTAACGCGTCTATTTCTTGAAAACTACCATCATCAAGTAAAATTTCTATACGCTCTCGTGCAGTTAATTTGCCGCGATTGTGCTGTGCGTCAACTCTTGCTTGACCGCCACCTGCTTCACTTTGCGCCTTCCTATTGCGCAGGTCTCGCAGTCTTTCTTCAGTCGTAGGCATTGGTGTCACCTAGTGAGTGTATCAAAAGGCCGCCTTTATTGCTTACCGTGTTTTTGACCGGTGAAGCCATGGCATTAGGGGTAAAAGCACGTTCCGAGGATGATTTCAAGGGTTGTCTTGATAGGTGAGCATTTCTTCGACTAATCATGGGCCAACCGTTGCGAATCGTTGTTGCCAAACCAGGTCTTGATGGTCATGACCGAGGTGCAAAAGTAGTTGCTCGAACATTGCGTGATGCCGGTCATGAAGTAATTTATACAGGATTGCGCAGAACAGCACAGCAGATTGTCGAGACTGTCAGAGATGAAGACGCTAGATTTTTGGGCCTATCTTCTCTGTCAGGGGCGCATAATCATCTATTTCCAAAAGTCTGCGAACTATTGGTTGCAGAGGGATTGAATGATGTCATTGTCTTTGCCGGCGGAATAATTCCTCATGACGACCGAAGTAGTTTGTTTAGTTGCAAAATCAGAGCAATATTTGGCCCTGGTACTCCAACAGCGGAAATCTTAGAATTTATTGACACTTCGGCAAATATGCCTAATATCGGGGTTGGAGATTCCAATGATTGGTATTGGGAATCTTCGGCTTGAGGTGATTTTTTGAGTGACCAACTGATTGAAGCAGCCATAAACGGTAATCGGAGATCGATTGCTAGAACTTTGACTGGTTTGGAAAACGGGCAGATTACGTTAGGTCAAATAAAACAGATTGCAGACATAAGTATGTTGTCAAAAGCTACAGAACACTGGCGCTCAATTGCCATAACAGGTGCTCCTGGAGTTGGGAAATCTTGTTTGATAGATAAGTTACTAGCAACTTGGGCTGGAAGTGGATTAAAAATTGCTTTATTGGCCATTGATCCTTCTTCACCACGTACGGGGGGCGCTCTACTT
>JAKMFF010000189.1 GCA_022425585.1 Candidatus Poseidoniaceae archaeon | reverse complement strand
ACTTCCCGTAATTCTTCGTTGGAGTAGGAACGGTTAGAACTTATCAGTTCTACAAGTCGCGGGTCTCTAACCATATACATGATTTCCGCAGGTGTTTTGCGAGCGAACTCATCTCTAGTGAGATCGTTGAATTGTCTAACTTTAGACAAGAATGCTTCCCTGACTCGCAGTTGATACTGGGAAGCATCAATTTTAGTCGGGCGCTCTCTGAATCGGGTTAGATCAAAAACATGGCGCCAATTTTCCTTTTCAGGAACTACCATGATAGCAATTGCTAACAAGGCAAATAGATTCAAGATAATTAGCCATTTCAACACATTGTCACTGGTCAGTAGAACAACCGCACCGATGGCTTCAGTGAATGGCGATGAAAGAGCGCTTGATACGTGACGACTTTCATCAAATACCAAATTGAATTCTCCTTCGTCACGTGTGACCTTAGTAGTAATTTCCTCGTTATCAAATTCCATCATGTCATAGAACAATGCTTGGAAATATGGGCCATTGCCATTCCATTCTACTTCTCCGCCACCAGAGGCAAATAGTGCACTATCCCAGCAGGCATGTGAGTTGTCAAGCTTATTGTTGACATAATATGGTGAACTACACTGCTGCTTGCCTGTTTCTTCACCGACGGTTTGGTCCCATAGGTGATTAGCAAGTACAGAGTGATCGGATACGAATACTATTGAACCAGTAACATCCACTTCTCCGAAATTATTGTTTGGTTGTTCTTCCAAAACCTCAATTCCAGGGAAATCCATTCTGATGACTAGCCCGGTTTTTCCTTCACCAAGTGTTGGATTATTCAAATTATCAATGTTGGTGTCCTGTCGAGCGATAAAAGCAGGAGTTGATGCATGAGCAAGGACCATTACCTCACGATTATCGTCAACATCTTCATCCAATACTTGAATTGCAGTCGCCCTGTGAAACAAAACTGGCATCCTGCAATTATCAATTTGCCCGGAACCCAAATCAGATTCTGAACAAGGAACGTGTTTCTCGTCCCCCATTTGAGTAACATCTCGATTGATACTCGCTGCAGCCCAGAGTTTTCTTTCGTCGGGATTTAGTGGTTGACCAGTTTCATCTGTCACTTCATAAAATTGGAATGGATCAACTACTGGGGCATCGAAATACTTTACACCAAACTCAGACGCGACCAACTGAGCATTGGTTGAATTGGATGCAAGAACTACTTTTCCACCCTTTTTTGTAACGAAGTCAAAAATTGCTGAAGCTTCAGCCGAATCAAACGGCTTTTCTGGAGCGGCAATCACTAGAAGAGTTCGATGTGGGTCTCGCCAATCATTTACCAGCATTGGAGTTGACATCGTGTTGGCTACAGTATAACCAACGCCTTCATCACCCAAGCTATCACGCATTTCAGTTAATTGAATGTTGTAAAATTCTGCGTCTTCTTCGTAAGGCGAGAATACGGTTTCTTTATTCATGCTAAAAATGCCGATTAGTATAACTGAAAGAAGGACTGAAGCCATTAAACCAACTTTTAGCCATGTTTCTAGGCTAATCTTGGTTTTTGCTTCATCACTCAATACAATCCCTCATTTACGCTATAAACCGGCGCAGTAATATTCCTTCGAAATTATCTCCACTCATAATGCTTGCTCAAAAATGGGCACTTTAATCCAATGATTTAAACGGAATGAATGGTGATTTTGGTTGAAAGGGTTTGGCATAAAATAGCCGGTTGAGGGCCATTTTCTAACATTAGTTCCTATATCGGACCAGCAATGCAAGTATTGTTATTGAAAATAGTTCAAATGTTGACAAAAAGCTCAGAGTGTCGGCTTCAGTAATTTCCCCACCTGTATCTTTTTGACCATCGTCTGAATTAGAATTATCATTATTGTTTTGTTTAACCTCGTTCGAGTTGACTTGAATGTCAAACATAGAACTGCTTATTTTACCATTTCCCGCGGACTTAATCGATATTGTCACTTCACACACTCTTTCTGGATGTGATTCAGACGCAACAATTCTTATGACAAATTCCTCGACTGATGCGTTCTGAATTTCAGTGTCTTTAATCGCCTCTAAACCTTCAACAGATAGACTAGGGCAAGATTTTACTGATGCTTCAGGCATTTTAATGACATCTTTACCATTCCCGTTATTTGTCACTTTCAAGCCATATTCAATGGATGAACCTGCGTAAAGAACTTCATCCATTGAGGAGTGACTTATTGTTAGATCATATACCGCTGGAACAGTAACTTCAGCATCGATTTCCTGACTAGATACCGTTTGATCAAAAGACACCTCCTCTGCGAGTAATAGAAGTGTCATCGATTTATCTGGGGGACGTTCAAACGAGTACCCCGAAAGATCTGAAAATTCTATTTCAAATGTTAAATTCTCTGAAGCAGCTATAGTAATTGATTCATCATAATCAAGTTCAATTGGGATATCATCGGACTCATCCCAAGTAAGCGTGATCTTTAGATTAAGTTCACCCATGCGCTGATTCTCAACAAAAAACTCGATTGAATCTAAAATATCATCTTCACCCGATAATTCAAGTTCATATGTCCCATCCATATTAGTTTCCCAACCCAACTCCCACGAAGGGACTTCCACTTGATCTTGGGCAGTGGTCATTGGTATCATCATCAGCAATATTCCACAAATAAAGCCTAAGCATTTCAGTTTAGATTTGACCATTTCATTCACACCCAATTTTTTTCAATGCTCTTTTGGTTAGGACTCTAACGACCGACTTGCGATAATTTGGGGGTAATGCGGTATTATTCACCGGTTTTACCGATTTTCTAACCATCATTGACAATGTGTTAATCGATTCATCTTTCGACCAGCCTTCTGTGATGATGGAATCAACTTGTTCGAAGTGTAATTTTGGAATCGACTCCAAAGCAGTTGATGCTATTTTGAGAGTGTTATAATCTCCTTTTCGCCAAGTTATTGCGATGCCAGCTTCTGGAAAGTCCCATGATTCCCTGACGCGTAATTTTTGATAACTGCCGGTTAATTCGAAGGCATCTTCTGGCAAGGTTACTTTCAACAGAAACTCACCCTCCTTGAGAACATTCTTTTTCATACCGTCTAATTGATAGAATTCTTGTAACGGAATTACTCTTTCTCCTTCGGGACTAATCAAAGTTATAGTTGCCCCTAAAGCCATAAAATTTGGCGCTAAGTCTCCTTGGTAGGTGGCTACACAAAGAGTATTTTGATTAGGAATTACCCGGCAATCTGCACCCGTGCCACAATCAGCTTTGTGACACCAATCAATCGAACGACGCCAGTCTTCGCTTTGATTATACCAAAAACACCGAGTATCTAAGCAGAGATTGCCACCCACTGTTGCACTTTTTCTAATCAAGGAAGAGGCTATTTTACT
>JAKMFF010000169.1 GCA_022425585.1 Candidatus Poseidoniaceae archaeon | reverse complement strand
GATGACCGACCATTGAAGGTCCACTTCGCTTGCGTTTCTTGTTTCCACTGCCTAATCTGAAAGGCACTGCTACTGCTTTTCTTCTAATGTCTGCCCTGTCTGAGTCAATTCTCAAGACTTCGTTTAGATAATCAATTGCGCTTCCAGCAGTCATGGTCTTGACTGCTCTGCATACTTCAAAACAGTGCTTTACGTGCATGTCTACATTGACTGCCCTTGCTGAAGCAATTCTGCTTCCTTGTAATAGTTGAGTGAAACCTTTCTGAGGAAGTTGTCTCCTCTTGGTTCTGCGATCCATTTGTCTTTGCTTTGCCATATTTCTCGCCTCACTTCAATGCTACGTGCTTTGATGAACGGGTAGCACCTACACCTGGGCCACTGTGGGCCACGTTCTTTCTGCTTAGAGCAAATTCACCAAGATAATGTCCAATCATTTCTGGCTTGACATCAAGTTCGATGAAATGTTGCCCATTGTGAATTGCGATTCTTCGACCAACAAATTCTGGTAGAATTGGCATATCTCTTCTGTGTGTTCTTACAGTTGTTGAACTGTTTCTTCTTACTCGGTCAAGGAAATGTTCGTTTTCCACAGACATACCACGGCCTATGGACCTTCTAGCTCTTGAAGGCAACAATTCTATGATAGAATTGTCGGATCCTTCAGATGGCCAAAGTTCCATTTGTGATAATTCTTCCATGGTATATCCACGGTACGTAAATTCTTTCTTGACACGGCCAGTTGTCGTAGACAAGCGCTTTCTTGCTTTTCTTCTACTGGCCTTTGGGGTCATAAAGGACTTCTTATTCTTTCGTGCCATACATAATCACCTCAAATTTTCTTTCCACGGCCTCTACCGGTTCTTCTTGGCGCAATAATACCAACTTTAGCACCAGGCGGAGTTCCACGGGCAACCGAATTCGGTCCGTGGACAGCCTGATGATTTCCTCCACCGTGAGGGTGGTCGACTGGATTCATTGCAACACCGCTAACATGCGGGAATAATTTTCCTCTTGCCTTTGCCTTGTAATATGCAGCACCAGCAGTTCTTAGAGGCATCTCATCTCTTCCATGTCCTGCAAGTACACCAATAGTTGCACGGCAGTTTGCTGGCAATTCTTTGAGTGCGCCTGAAGGCATTCTGATACGAACTTTCTCACCTATTTTGGCTTCAACATAACAGGAGTTTCCTGCTGAACGGGCAACTTTGCCACCATCACCAGGTCTAAGTTCAAGATTGTTAATCGCGGTACCTTCTGGTATGTTGCCAATGCTAGTAATATTACCAGGTCTTAGCGAAACATTGTTTCCAACTGCTACATTACTACCCACAGAAAGACCCTCTGTTGCGACCACTAATGTGGTATCGCCGTCAGGTAATTTGAGTCTAGCTAATGGAGCGGAGTGAACTGGACTATGGATTAGTTCAGTTACTTCACCAACGATGTCGTTTTCACGAGGCATTCTGTTTGATCCAGGAAATCTATGGCTTCTTACACGGTACCTTGGTGAGGAACCTTTTCTCTGTGCACGTATTCTCTTACCCATTATATCACCTCAGAATGCTCCTAAGCGCATTGCTGCGTCTTCTGCGTCATAGCCTTCGGCCAGTTTTACTGAAGCATGTTTTCCATGCTTGCTGTTTCTAACATTGACTTTAGCTACTTCAACATCAAAGATTGTTTCTATTGCTTTGGCAATTTCATCCTTTGATGCACTTCTTCTTACGATGAACTCAAGCCTTTGTTGAGTTGATCTAGCTTCCATGGATTTTTCAGTAAGCCACGGTTGTATGATTATATCGTATGCATTCATAGTAAACACCTCAGTTGAGTTCCTCCACGGCGGATTTAGTAAACACTGTCAAACGACCAAGTGCGCCACCTGGCGCCAGGTCTTCAGCGTTTAGATCCTTAGCAGCAACTACATCTACTCCTGGTAGATTTCTAGCTGCTTGTGCTAATCCTGATTTTTCTTTGACAACAAGTAGTATGGATTTAGGAGTCTTGTGGACCCTTCCCCTCATTGTTGCCTTTCCAGCACGAATGTTTCTTCCTTCTCTTGCTCTTTGCAAGTCGTCACCTAGGCCAAGTCCGTTGAAAATTGCTAGAATCTTACGAGTTGCAGAGCCATGGTTGAAAGATTCGAAATCAAACTCTTCTTTCTTGCCGTCTCGAACTTCTACATAGTTACCTAATATGATAGGTAGAGCTGATACTTCTTCTGAAATTCGGTGCCCACGAGAACTTACCATATCCATATCAATGGTTGCAGTAAGTGCGGTATCTCTTGCAAGTCTTCGCTCTTTTTGATTTAATTTACGAGCCCAGATTTTCTCAACCTTGGGTCCATGCGCTCTTCGCCCACCAAGTGTGTGAGGGTTTTGAGCAGCTCTCTTTTGACCAGTTCGCCTCATAATTCTTGAGACACCTCTACCCTTACCCCACCATTCGACGGAGTGCTTCATACCAGCCATTGGCCTTCTTTTACCACCGTGTGGCCTCGAACCGTATGGCTGCCTGCGATTTGCTCGGCTAGATGCTACTGCTAATTTGACTAAATCCTCGCGCAGAGGAGTAGCGAACGAGCCAGGTAATGCAATTTTTGACCCGTTTGAAACTGATATCTCAAAAGTATCTTGGAGTCTTCCAGCATCTAATTCATCAGCACTGATTGTGTTGGTAATATCTTTTACTGCAACTTTCATCTTCAGGCCCCCTGCTTGGACGCTGTACTTACGTAGGTGATTTCGTAATCGTGAAGAGTTCTGTCGCTTCCTCTAGTAGCATCTCTGAATCTAATCAACCGCTTTGAAGGACCAGGTACGCTACCTTTTACCAAAATATAATCTGAGTTTACTTCACCATAGTGTAAAAATCCACCAGATGGAGTAATTGCGTGTTCTTCAGGATTAGCTACTCGCATGATTCTCTTGTTGTATTCGGTTCTTTGGTGGTATCCAGTTTGGCCACCTTGTCGGATTGTCTTTCTTACATATCCGGTACCGAAGTCACCCATGTTTCCATGTTGTCGGCGTTTCTTTGAATTTTTGTGAGATTGAAGTTTACCACCAAATCTCTTGATAACACCTTGCCACCCATATCCTTTGGTAACGGCTACGATATCGGTAAGAATGCCTTCTTGGAAACAATCAGCGAATGAAAATTCTTCGCCGAACTTTTCCTTCCCAAAATTTAGTTGCTCGCTTACGTTTCCACCATCAAGACCAACTTCCATAATGTCTGGAATCTTTGTTGGTATTCCTGAAATTTGACTTGGTTGAGTCGCTACTATCAGTCTAACTTCGCACAAGTCTGCGTTTTCAAGATTCTCGAAATGTTTGTCGGCATCATGCTCTTTGCGTTCTGGCAATCTCTTGAATAGATCGCTAAATGCATCAGCAATCATTCCAGCATCTGCCCATGCCTCACCAACAGCTTGCTTGCCATAGGGAGTCATTTGGTATCCACGAACGCCTAAGATTCTCATCTTTGGGCATTCTACAACAGTGACTGGAATTCTTGCTTCTTGTCCTGCTGCTGGGCTTCTTGGGTTTAAATCACGAGCCAAAATATGAGTCATGCCGGCTTTCCATCCAGCAAATCCTTGTATTCTAACTTCGCTCGCTTCGGTTTTTGGCCACGACTTGACGTGTCCGAAAGGACGCTTGGCACGCTTACGCGGGCTGAACGCCATCGAACCTCTTCGTGGGTGACTTCTTTTCGCCATTGGGATTCCTCCATTATTGTTTTACAGCGCAGGGGCCCCACCGAGAGGGCGTACGAGGGCTCTCCAGATAGGAGTGGCCGTGACACTGCGCCTCGTTCCAACGATTGCGGAACAAGACTATCGGGGTCCTCTTGGGATGGCCCGTTGTGTCTGGCTACTCACCTTTGAGCATCCATCCGACTTACCAATCATATATGAGTGGTTCGGTCAGTATTGCGTTTCTGTCAATCGATTATATGAGAGTGTAATGA
>JAKMFF010000110.1 GCA_022425585.1 Candidatus Poseidoniaceae archaeon | reverse complement strand
CTAAACCCACCGCCGTTGACCAAGCTGGGCGACCCCCGCGCAAACTTTGGGCGTCATCTCTAACATTTCAATTAAGCGCTTATGCAGAAGCTATGAATCCAGCCCCGTTGACCATAATAATCACCTCATCAGTGCTTAATTTATCAGTGGTCTTGATAATTCCTGAATCTTTTTCAAACGACAATTTAGCGTCTAATACTTCAGGATTTGATTGTAAAACTCGCATGACTCTGCCGGTGCAGCAGCCACAAGTCATGCCATAAATTGCTAGATTGTGAACTATCTCGGGCATAGTTTAACGAGGATTTGGCCGTTAACAAGGCTTTGCTTATCATCACTCAGCAATAGGTCGCCACCAGCGTAGAATTAGTGAGTTGCCAACTACACTTACCGATGATAGTGACATTGCCGCTGCAGCATAGGCAGGCGGCAGTAAAAAACCAGTGAACGGGAGTAATAATCCCATGGCTAACGGTATGCCAATCACATTGTAAGAAAACGCCCAGCCAAGGTTACTGCGTATTCTACGCATAGTAGCATTACCCAACTCAATTGAAGAGACCGCATCGATAAGATCATTACGGATTAATACGAAATCAGCCGCATCAAGAGCAATGTCTGATCCAGCCCCCATCGCAATACCAACATCAGCAGTACTCAAAGCTGCAGCATCATTGATGCCATCACCAACCATGATGACTTTACTGCCCCCAGATTGTAATGATTTTATTTGTTCAGCCTTTTCATTGGGCTTTACCCCAGCAATTACTCCACTGATGCCTACTTGGTTGGCAATTGTCTCAGCCGACTCTTGGTTATCCCCGGTTAACATAACCACCTCAAGGCCTAGTTGCTTTGCCCGCTTAACGGCAATTTTGGAACTATCTCTAATTCGATCGGATAACTCCATCCAGCCTAACAGCTTAGCACCTTGACAGACAAACACGATTGAGATGCCTTTTTTGGTTGATTTGGCAATCCGCAGCTTCATCTCAGAATCAAGTTCAACTCCGACTTCAAGCATCAATTCTAGGTTGCCAGCAGCGACAACTTGACCCGAATATTCGCCAACCATACCCATTCCAGGCATGGCTTGAATGTCGTTAATTTCTGGTTTATCACTGGTAACATTGGACCATGAAGTGATGATGGCTGATGCTAGTGGGTGAACCGATTCTTGCTCTAATGCCGCAGCAATGGAAAGGATTTCTTTTACCTCACAATCGATAATTTCGATATGACTGACTCTTGGTCTGCCCATTGTTACAGTACCAGTTTTGTCAACAACCATTACTTTGCATTGATTTACCGATTCTAAAGCATTGATGCCTTTGATTAGTAAACCATTTTGCGCCCCAACACTAGTACCAACGACTAGAGCAATTGGGGTGGCTAAACCAAGCGCGCAAGGGCAAGCGATTACTAGGGTGGAAATTATTACCATCAAAGCTAATTCGTAGCTTGAATTCATTGGATTATCAATCATATCATGGCCAATTGTTGCCCAAAATAAACCAGATAACACGGCTAGGATGATGACAACTGGGACAAAGATTGCGGAGATTTTGTCAACCAATCTTTGGATTGGGGCTTTACCCGATTGCGCATCCTCAACCATAGAAATTATGTTTGCTAGTAAGGTATCTTCAGCGACTTTATTGGTTCTCAACAACACGGTTCCATCCAATACAATAGTTCCACCGTACACTTCATCGCCAGAACTCTTGCGTACAGGATAAGCTTCACCAGTCATGGTGGACTGGTCAATACTTGCTTTACAATCTTCGAGTATGCCATCGATTGGAATAGTTTCCCCAGTCTTTATTTTCACTACTGTGCCAACCTTTACCAAAGCCACATCAATCATTTCAGTAAATCCATCATCAGCAACAACTCTTGCCTGATTAGGTTGTAGTTGCATAAGGGAATGAATGGCATCAGTGGCTTTTAGTTTAGCAGCAGATTCAAGATAATTACCTAATAAGACAAATCCGATAATGAATACTACGCCATCAAAAAACACGTGTTCAGCGTTAACTAACACGCTTGGTAAACTATCATATTTACCCGCTAAGACAACCCCGCATGACCAAATAAAAGCGACACTGGTGCCAAGGTGAATCAAAACATCCATGTTAGCGCCGCCCCGGCGAATTGCTTTCCAAGCGCTACTAATGAATGTAAAACCAGACCAAAAATAAACCGGAATCGTCATGATTGCGGCGAGTAACAAGCGTAAATCGAATCCCGAGAAATCACCTAAATCATCGGCAAACATAGTGAGATATATTGTTGGTAATGCTAGAATCAACGCTAATGCGGCTTTACGTCCTTCTAACGAGACATGTTGTTCAAGAATCGTTCTTCGATCCTTGGATTGTTTGGGTCGTGATGCACCAAAACCCCCCAGCTTGATTTTTTGAATTATTTCTTCAGTGACTGATTCACTCGCATTATCGTGTAATTGAATGGCAGCGCTACTTAGTGGCAGATTGACATTTACCGCTTTGACAGATTCATGATTATTGACTATCATTTCAACAGATGAGACACATGCAGCACACGTCATCCCTTGAATATCCAGGCGCATTAAATCTTGACTCATCATTTCACTTCAGTAGCAATATTCCCGTTCAATTAAATTCCATTCGCTATGGTTTTTGGATTATTCTAGCCACTATAAACTATCTTGTCATCAAAAAAACCCTACTTAGGGGCTAAGTCAAGCGAACCGCTCCAAATGTCGATACCACGCAGCCGGCAAGGGTAATGCTCTCCGAGTTTGGCAATTACCCGGAACTCACCGTTTCTACCAGGTTCAGCAGTGCTGACCTCTAAACCGTTCTCATCAATATTCAGCCGCTGTTTACTACCCATTTGTCTCAGGTGCATTCTGCCTTGAATTGCCCCATCATCATTGAGGTCTAGAAATACCCAAGGAGTTCTAAGTCCAACAATCCTTGCAGGCCATGACTTTTCTATTAACGCGGGGAAATTATTTTCTGAAGTTGAATCAATTTCTCCACCACGCAGCAAATGAATATGATAAGCGTTAGCTACCAACTCCCACTCAATGTACTTGGCAATCACAGATTGGTTACTACAATGCTCGGCAATATCAGCGGTTTCTGCTAAATCATGAGCCCACTCGCCTCGGTTAAGATGGCTCTTTAATTGGCGGTGTACCATTAGGTCAGGATATCTTCTAATCGGGCTAGTAAAATGAACATAGGCGTCGAGGTTCAAGCCAAAATGACCTAAATTATCTGCAGAATAATTGGCTCTTTGCATAAGTTGAAACAACCCCTGGTCAACAACTCTGCGGGTTTTATTGTCCAGTTTTGAAGCAGCATCTTGCGCATCAGCAAGCGAATCTAAAATCCCTTGTCTGGCTTCGGGGTCTAGTACTTCACTGAGGTATGGTTGCACATCTTTTGAGTCTGGCCGAGTAGTCTGTGGGGGCGCTATTGGCTCAACGGTGGTATTTGCCCAAGCGCCCAGTAAATTGGATAACTCATCACTATCACTTTGGCCGTGAGTTTTGAATGAAGGCATCGGTAATTCGATATTAACGCCAAGGGCAGCTAATTTAGCATTCAATTCTTTGAC
>JAKMFF010000010.1 GCA_022425585.1 Candidatus Poseidoniaceae archaeon | reverse complement strand
GTAAGAGATAGATTATATTCCTCAGCAATTGAGGTATCTCCACTAAATGAGTATGATGCTTTCTCGCCACTTGGGTCAGGGTATGTTACACCACTACCTGAAACCAATCCATTGGTTAAAGATGAGCCTAGTAGTTCCGCTGCTGAGACCATTGGATTTACCACAAGTCCTCTAAAGGCATTAGCAAAGAAATTCAACTCCATGCTGCTGGTATTGCCCTCAGCAATTTCTCCTAAATCACCATCTAGCTCAAGTTTAAATTCGACTTCAGGAATCCTGACGCTCAGAGTGATCGGTTCATCATCACCAATATCTTGGTCTAGCCCTGTTAAGCCCTCTACCTTAGTCTTGATTTGAAAGCCACTTAGGTCTACATCACCGAATGGTGAATCTTCTACGTCAGGCAATTCTGCGCTACTTTCGTGAATAAATTGAGTAATTATATCACCGATATCCTCGGAAAAATCTGTTAATCCCTCTGGCGTAAATTGGAATGATAAGTCGGTATCGCACACCTCATAGGTTTGGTCTTCCGAACAAATACTTCCCACATCATCAAAAGATTTTGGCTGGGCCAGACGACTGGCAATGTCAAGGCCAACCCTAACCAAATCAGATGGTGCAGCTTCAAAATTGACTCTTGTTGAGCCGCTTTGATCAATTTCTTCTAATGGAATCATGACTCGATAAATGGATACTTCGGCGTCTAAAGCAAAATCAAGGGACACTGACTGAGACCATTCATTTATTCTAAGGGCAGAAATGTCCAACTCAATTTTGCTGCTTATGCAGGTCCGCTGTAAAGTAGTACAGACTACATTCATATCTTCGTCTCTGATTTCCGTCCGCCAGTCGTATGGATCGGTTCCTGCCAAAGAAATATCGACATCTTGACTGCCTTCAAGGCTCTTCTGAAGAATTAGCCTGTCTTCGCCGTCAATCGTTCTTACCCATGTAGGAAGAATAATCTCCAAAGTCAACTCTGCTGGAGGTAAACCCTCTGGTATAACAGAATCTAGATAACTACCTGGTAAGACAGATTCGATAGATAGGCCACTGTTTAATAGGTTTCTCAAGTCGCTCTCTTGTAAGATTTCAACATACTCAAGTAAATCTCCATCATCAAAGTTATTCTTCAAAATATCGATTAGACTCATGGAAAATGGTTGGCTTGTGGACCGTAAGTAAACTGGGTAATCAGCAGACATAGCTGAGGATCCTTGAACACAGTAATTCAGTTGTTGACCTTGAGGTGCTTCTGTGCAGCCAGTTGAATGAGTATAATTGAGCCCGCCTGCTACTGGTAGCCCGTCTGTTAATGCGTCTGATACCCAATATAGGTCATTCATAGTAATTGATTCATCACTACCGACTGAATCAGAAATACCGCTGGCAATATCGTTTATTGGAAATGCTGAAGTCAATTGGTCTAATTCTACCAAACCATTGTGATATGCTAAACGAATTCCATCAGCAGTAACCAAAGGTAAAGTCGCTGAATCTGACAAATTTAGCAGAGATACTCCCCAATCACTCAATAGGCCATCATCTAAGTATGAAATTCCAGCCACAAAATCAATTGTTGCGGCTGATTCATCACGTAAATCTAACTTAACGTTAAGATCAATTGCTTTGGTTTCTGGTGCAATATTTACCGTGTTAGTTCCTAAAGAGCCATTACGGTGGGCAAGCCTAACTGAAATTGGAGTCTCTGTATCACTAGCGCCTTGAGGAGCATTTAGCATGTCTACAGTCCATTCGCCAGCAAAGTATGCAGGATTACCGCTACGAGCGGCTAAAGAACCTCCCGCGCCAACTTGAATGATATCTGCATAACTGGGTGGGGAAAAAGAATAGAATCCAGCGTGACCAGGGAGAGTTAGTAAAGTGAAATTAGTATTGATTTCTGCTCCCATGACTAACATTCCTTGAAAGGCTCTTTCCAAATCTAAATTGCCGGTGGAGACTAAACTAAATGCGGTGTCTGTAAGTTCAATGGTAAATGTTGAAGATATACAAATAGGCGGATAAAACGCATTATTTTCACTAGCGCCCTCGCTTGAATAGATGGAGTCTGTCAATGGGTCATCTGAACAAGGGGTTGTCTCTCCTTGTTGAGTTATCGAGTTGGTATAATCAGTAGTGAGTCCAGCAATATTGCCAAAGCCATTTTCTATTGAAGTGTCAAGTGCATTGTTTAATTCTATTTTCAGCTGGTCTCTAACTGTTGGAGTACCCGGCCCGTTTGGGCGCTCATCAAAATAAGTTCTAATCAAATCAGCCGGCGCACCATCTTCTGAGTCTAAACCGTCAGATGCCAGTGCCGCGTCTAGCCCTGCAACATTGTCTAACCCTAATGCAGAGCGATTAAATTCATGAATTGCCCATACCATATCTAACTCGATTGTATCTGTATCGACTAGTTGAAAATCATAGGTGCCATTTATCCAATCTTGTTGACTTGAAGTTAAGTCATGAGAATGGCTATAATCATCGCAGGTCCCCCCATTTGCTTGACAGGTAGACATGCCATCAGCGCTAACAAATGGGACGAATAGATGTATGGTGAGCAGTATAGTCATCAATAATATAACGCCTTTTGGGCGATTATTACTGTGTAAATATGACGCCGCCATGTACCTTCGTAGTACAGTGACATTGAAATTCATTCCCCTTGTGGTATTATCATGACTGAGGTCGCCAAGCAGATAGATTCCGCGTTAGCAGTCTTAGTCGACAAAGGTGATGCTTCAACTATTCAGCAATCTTTGACAGCAACAAAATTAATTGATAATAAATTTATCATAACAGAGGTTGATTCGATGATTGCAATCCCAATTTTAGATAATGTAAAGGTCAAAAAGTTGACCTGGTTTGATAACACTAAACACGAAATTACTGAGCTAAATTTACCTTTGAAAAACCAGAAATTTACTCCTGCAGAAGCAATGGCTCAAGATATGACACTGTATCTAAAACAACACATTGATTCAGACCTTTCAGGATTAATCGCAAATTTACCTCGGAAATGGGAATTATTTGGAGATTTAGCAATTATTCCTAACTCAACAGTCAATAATTCACAATGGTTGGACTTTTTTAGCAGGATTACTCAAGAGCAAGAACAAGAAATATGGCAGATTATCGCTCGATCACTAAGGGTAAATCGCCTTGCTCGGCAAGATAAGATTGCTACTGATCTGATGCGAACATCTCAAGTCAAAATGTTACTTGGTGATTCGGGTGAAGTTGAAATAAATGACTTTGGAGTGAAATTCTGGCTTGATGTAACCAAGGTCATGTTTTCGTCAGGCAACGTTACTGAACGCCATAGAATCGGCGACATTGACATGTCGGGGGAAATTATCGTTGACGCATTTGCTGGAATTGGTTACTACAGCCTACCAATGCTAGTGAGAAGTAATGCTAAGCATGTGTATGCCTGTGAGATTAATCCAAACTCAATTCAAGCATTACAAAATGGTGCTAAATTGAATAATGTAAGTAACCGACTAACTATCCTTGAGGGTGATAATTTATCTACAATGAAGCAGGTATATTCAAAGGCAGATAGAGTTCACTTGGGCATTTTACCTTCATCAGAAAAGGCTTGGCAATCGGCGATTAACTGCTTGAAATCCAATGGCGGCATGTTACACATCCACATGAATGTTGAAGAAGAGAAAATCGACGATTTTGTATCATACTGCATTGATAGTATTGCTAAATTGGCAAAACAACTTGGGCGTAAAGGAATCGTTTCTGTAGAACATGTCGAGAAAGTAAAATGGTATGCGCCAAGAATACGACATATCGTTATTGATATCTCTGTTAGCTGATTAAAATGAGCCTGGGGGCGGGGGACCGCCTGGCCTGTCAGGTGTAACGTCGCTGCCTTCCGCTTGAATCAGCATTGAGAAATCATCTTGATATGGTAGCTTATCAATTTCTTGAACTGAATTTTTCTTTCGTAAATAAACGATAATTCCAGCGCTAGCAATGCCGGCAAAAATCATAATTCTAATAATTAAATCAAACCATGAATCCATATTTGCATTATCAGGGAATGTGTCATAATAGTTAGCTATGCCATCCCCATCTGAATCATATTTAGCCTTGGAATCATTAGGGAATTGATCCGAATTATCCCCCAGCCCATCATTATCTGTATCATTCCACTCTGCTCTATCATCGGGGAATGCGTCTTGATTATCACCTATCCCATCGACATCCCGGTCATAACATTCAGCTGGGTCATCAGGCCAGATGTCTTGATTATCCCCGCACCCATCACCATCAGAATCTAGCCATTCAGTTGGGTCATTAGGAAACGCATCAGCATTATCCCCTACCGTATCGCCATCAGTATCATTCCATTCTAATGGATCACTTGGAAAAATATCCGTATTATCCCCGTATGTATCGTTGTCAAAATCATCCCAGTCGAGGGGATCGTTGGGGAATAAATCGGAATTATCACCATAACCATCACCATCAGAGTCAGCCCAGTCATCAATATCATCGGGAAATAAATCGGTGTTATCTGAAAATCCATCACCGTCTCGGTCTGGGCATCCTTCTGGGGAAAGTGACAGACCAAATTTAGTTGGGCAAGCGTCTCGATTATCACCAAATCCATCATCATCATAATCCAACCACTCGGTTACATCATCGGGAAATTTATCATAATTATCGCCGTAACCATCCCCATCTGTGTCAATGCATTCAGTTTCATCGAACGGAAATTGGTCTAAATTATCACCACAACCATCAGCATCACCATCACTCCATTCGGATGCGTCTAGAGGGAATTTATCAATGCCATCAATTACTCCATCACCATCAGTATCTTCATCATAAATATCAGTTCCAGCAATGGTTTCATCAACGTTATCAAGTAAATCACCATCAATGTCTGAGTCTTCAGTATTGGAACAGCCATCATCATCTAAGTCATTATCATGAACGCCAATTTCACCTCTTGGGCAAGCATCTGCTAAATCTGGAATTAGGTCATTATCATCGTCTAAATCAACTTCATCAGTACAACCGTCTGAGTCGTGATCGTTACTTGCTTCGCTAAATGGACAGGGGTCAATGGCGTCATTAAGTCCGTCTTCATCAGAATCCCGTTGTGCTGCTGAACACCCATTACTATCGACAATTTCCCCTGAATCAGTTGCTGGGCAAAGATCATCACCGTTGGAAACTCCGTCATTATCGTCATCTAATTGTTCCCACGAACATCCTGTTTGGTCTGCAGTCCAATCGTTATTGGTCCATGGACACTGGTCATAATCATCGATAATCAGGTCACCATCAGTATCTGCATTGCCGATAGATTGAATGGCAAAAAACGAGATAAATTCATGCATCACTCTAGTTGGATGTGCCTTATCAAAAAATATGAACTCATCTGGATTGCTGGCCACCGTTGAAGCACTATTGCAAATCGGCAATGGTAACAACGTTGCTGAAGCACTACAAGCGGAGTCTTGAGTATTGGTTATCCCCAGGGCCTCACTGTTGTCAACAATGTCATTAAACAATGACCAAGCATCAATGAAATGTACTGTGATTGATAATTCAGCTCTTAAATCATTAACCAGTGTTGCTAATTTCGTATTGTATGAGACTACCTCGGAAGCAATGTTATTTTGTTGACTTTGGCTGCGGCCTAGAATTTCTGGAGTTTTTTCTAATGGTGGTAAATTAGGAATGATAAATTCACGCGCTCCAGCACCATCTAATTGCCTAATATGGGATTCCATATTCGCCACTATAGTATCTGAATTAGCGGTTCCGTATAGAAAATCATTACCTCCAGCCCATAGAGAAACGACCTCATTTGATGCGATGCTTGATTGAACATTTGCTAGATAGTTGTTAATTTGAGTCCCGACATTTGGCAGCAATAAGTACGAAAATCCTTGACCAGTTTGGGAGCCGCCAAACGCCCTATTATCGCCTTGTTCGGTTAATGAACCAACAGTCGTTGAAACACCGTAGGCTTGTGAAACATATTCTAGCCAAACTGGACCATTGGAAAACCGACCTTGCCAATATGGTGGCACATCAGGAACATTTAGGATACTATCCTTAGCATTACCCATATCGCTTAAAGAGTCACCAAAGGCCAATAAATTGCCAATTTGCGGCATTATTGTATTTTGAAACACCATAAATGGAATTTGAGAATTTGCCAGTATGGTATTATCCAAATTAATTATCTCAACCGACATAAAGTAGAAATTTGAACCCTGAAAAAAGTGTTTTACCGGCAATGGAAATTGACTATTTGGTCCGGTTGGTTGAAATTGACTACTACCTGATTGTACAAGTGAACCATCAAGATCAGTTATTGCGTACTCTGCGGTTAATTCAGTCCCAAATGGGGCGTTAGAAACTTTAACACTAAATTCAATTGTGTCGTTTGAATACCAATCATATTTCATCATCGATATTTCAACATCAACCGAACGAGCACCGGTTGATGCAGCAAATGGCAGTGCGGAGCAAAGCAACAATAAGACCAATATCATTGCTTTTCGCATGGTATTGCTAATGTTACAGAGTTGAAAGAAGTACCTACAACTTAACTCAATTCACTTAATCATTCTCAACCAATACAGCATCGAAGGTTACGATTGTATCATCATGCAAGCTTTGGGGTGGGTCTATTCTAGCGATAAGCAACAATATTATTCCAAGCGAAATTAAGCCTAATATGCTAACGGTTTTCGCCGTAACCAATGGTTCAGATTCTTCG
>JAKMFF010000003.1 GCA_022425585.1 Candidatus Poseidoniaceae archaeon | reverse complement strand
ATCGAGGTATAAGCATGCGAAGAACTCGTATCGTCGCAACTATCGGCCCTGCATCGGATGATGACAAGACTTTGCTGTCGTTGCTAAAAGGCGGAGTAAATGTATGTCGTCTGAATTATTCCCATGGCGAGCCAGAGCAGAAAACTGAGCTATATGGCCGAATTAGGGCATTGGAAGGCGAAATAGGCCGACCAACCTGTATTCTAGCAGACCTGCCCGGCCCTAAGCTAAGGCTTGGTGAATTCGAAGGAATACACGTCTTGGGCATGAGAAAAAAAGTCGAATTGCATTGTGGTCTATCTTACATGGAGGACGCTAGTAACAAAAAATTACCTGTGCAGTACGCTGGTTTATCCGCCGAGTTGAAGAAAGGGGACCCAGTTCTTCTTGCGGATGGGCTAATTCGGCTGAAGGTACTTTCAACCACCGGAGAGGCAGGCGGAATTGTAACTTGCCGGATTCAAGACGGTGGTCCAATAAGTTCGAGAAAGGGCATCAATGTACCAGGAACCTTGGTTGATTTGCCAGCGATTGGACCAAAAGATGAGCGTGCTTTATCACATGCGCTTGATACAGGTGCCGACCTCATTGCAGTATCATATGTTAGAACCGCAAAGGATTTGCAACCGGCCAAGGAGACAATCAAAAGTCGTGGCCTATCAACATGGATTGTCGCCAAAATAGAACATCCTATGGCTTTAGATCACTTGGATGAGATTCTGGATATTGCCGATGCAGTAATGGTCGCAAGAGGAGATTTAGGGGTGGAAATTCCTTTGGAAGAAGTACCAATTGCCCAACAAAAAATCATTGACAGTGCATTAGAGCGTGGAATGCCAGTGATAGTCGCTACACAGATGCTTGAAACAATGACAGTCAATCCACGGCCAACCCGTGCTGAGGTTAGCGATATCTCGACTGCAATTAGGCAAGGTGCAACTGGAGTTATGCTTTCAGGCGAAACAGCCTCAGGAAAATATCCGCTAAAATCTGTCAAAACAATGGCTAAAATCGCTAAATCAACCGAACAGGGCTTGGATTCTAGTAATCTCAAACCTGAATCTGTCAACAAATATCGGTTCACTAGAGCAGTTGCTCATGCTGGTGTTGAATTGGCCAAAATGGCCCAAGCCTCACGAATTTTAGTTGCCACTGAACGTGGAAATGCACCTAGACTCGTATCTTTACACCAGCCAGGTATGCCAGTAACTGCAGTGACCAATAGTATAGAGACTGCACGTAAGGTGCAAATCTTACCGGGCATAGATAGTATAGTCGTTGAAGAATATGAACGAGGTTCCAAGACTATGCAGAACGCTTTATCTTTGCTGGTAGAATCTGGTGAAGTCAAGCCGGGACAGAAAGTAGTAGCTATCTCAGGTTCTCCAAAAGCGATAAGCGGGCTGACCAGTACGGCAAGATTGTACAAAGTCTCCAACACGGGCGAGATAGTTGGAACTGAGTGAAAATTATCGCAGAAATAGTGGTACAGTAGTGGGATTTTATTGCCTAAAGCGGATAATTCCTCATGCGTCGCTTTCAAATAGGGGTTGCATGTCGGAAGGCTCGATAAGGAGTTATTATTATGCCATCTCAATGGGAAGACAAGAGTAAGCCACACCGTAATATTGTATTCGTAGGTCACGTAGATCACGGAAAGTCGACAACCGTAGGTCGTCTACTTCTGGACTCAGGCCACATCGAAGAACACGTTATTGAAAAGAACGAAAAGCTAGCAGCAGAAGCCGGTAAGGCCGGTTTCGGTCTAGCGTACGTTATGGACGGATTGAAGGAAGAGAGAGAGCGTGGAATTACCATCGACGTTGCTCACAAAGAATTCTTCACTCCTAAGTACTACTGGACAATCATCGATGCACCTGGTCACCGAGACTTCGTAAAGAACATGATTACCGGTGCTTCACAAGCTGACACAGCAGTTCTACTATGTGCTGCTAACGATGGTGTCAACGCACAAACCAAGGAACACGCGTTCCTAGCAAAGGTATTGGGTGTAAAGGAACTTATTGTCCACGTTAACAAGATGGATATTTCCGGTGTTGACTGGTCAGAAGACAAGTACAAGTCTGCTTGCACTGAAGTTTCCAACCTACTAAAGATGGCTGGATTCGGCTCACAACTAGACAAAATCCCAATGATCCCTGCATCATCTTTGAAGGGTGACAACGTATACAAGAAGTCTGAAAACACTCCTTGGTACAATGGCCCAACACTATTCGAAGCAATCGACGCTGCTGCAATGCCAGACAAGCCTGTTGACAAGCCTCTAAGGCTACCTATCCAAGACGTGTACAAGATTTCCGGTATCGGTACTGTACCAGTCGGTAAGATTGAAACAGGTACTCTAAATGTTGGTAAGACTGTTGTTTTCAACCCATCACAAAAGTCTGCTGAGGTAAAGTCAATTGAAATGCACCACACAATGGTACCAAAGGCTGAGCCAGGTGACAACGTCGGTTTCAACGTTCGTGGCCTAGCCGCTGACGACATCCGCCGTGGTGACGTTGCTGGTTACACTGACAGTGAGCCAACCTTCGTTAGACACGATGAGCACTTCGTCGGACAAATCCAATTGATGGACATTCCAAAG
>JAKMFF010000319.1 GCA_022425585.1 Candidatus Poseidoniaceae archaeon | reverse complement strand
ACATACATGTCACCAGGAGCGGCTGTTGCCAAACCTTCTGCATTGACGTTGAGACTAACTTTCTCTTGGTATGCTGTAGGGTTGGTTGCAGTACAGGTAGTAAATCCAGAGTAAGTTGAACCAGGTTTTACTTCTACGTTGATAGTAGATGGTGCACAGTTAACTGAAATAGCCGCTGTCGGGGTTGGGTTTTGAGCAGCCGCTGGAGCAGCAACTACGAGCATGGAAAATAAGTACAATGTTACAAGAAACGAAGCGCGCTTTAAGTTGGTCACAATCTCACCTATCATGCTTCCCACCCCCGTGACCCTCATAACCATTTTGGGAATATGGGAGATAATTGCCATGAAAACGGCTATTGTGAAAAAGTGGGCCCGAAGGGATTTGAACCCTTGACCGCCCGGTTATGAGCCGGGTGCTCTAACCAACTAAGCTACAGGCCCGTAGTCGCCCGTCACGCCGCTCAGTCATAAAGTGTTCCAACTAACTGAATTGGGATAGAGAAGACTGGCTTGGCTTAATCCACTCTCTTACCACAGCTTCTGCTGCATCTCTGAT
This sequence comes from Candidatus Poseidoniaceae archaeon, assembly GCA_022425585.1. The sequence continues at coordinate 2,630 of JAKMFF010000319.1, read as the reverse complement.
TTCCTCGGGAACAAATACCATTGCTCGTTCATTTGGCAATGCTAAAGAACGAATCATAGCAGAATGTTCAGAAACGTCTCTACCGTCTTCTAATTTGATACCTTGCTCATACGGCATGTAACCACGCTTAGAAATTGTGGCATATAGTACGTGGATTTCTGGGTCGTATCCATGTGATTGGATGAACTCTTCTAGACGTTGTTTTACTGCATCTACCATATTTATGTCTAGTGTGTTAATTCTTAAGGACTTGTGGAAACCTCGTCGTGATAACAATTTATTAGCGTAGAGTGACAAGATTGTATCCTCATGTTTTGCCCAATCTGATAGGGCTACTTTGATGTGAGAATCATTTAATTCAGCGTATTGTACTGGTGATAAGGAGTCATTGACCAGCATTTGTTCCAACCTGTGATCTAGGCTTAACTCACCTTGTTCAGCCAAGACCTTAGCACGAGACAACATATCAACCAAATAATTTTGAGTCAGCATGTTGACCTTGTGGAAGTAGACTTGATTGTACATGTGATATCTAGTCACTAAGTATGCTTCGACTGCCGGTAAGCCCCAAGTTTTGACATAAAAATGGCCATCTTTGCCAACTCTTAGCGCCCTAAACACTCGGTCGATATCAAATCCACCAATTTGGGCACCTGTGTTTGCTTGGTCTCTAACAAGGTAATCCATTCGATCAACATCGAGTTGGGATGAAACTATTTCTTTCATGAACTGTGGGATTTCCACCCCTTGGTAATCTGACTTACCATCCATTAAGGCAAATAGGCGACCAAGTCTATCAGGGCCTAGAACCTCATGAACCGCCTTGCCAATTTCGGTATCTGTTGATTCAATCAACAATCGACCCCAGTGCTCATGAGAATGAAAAGTCGCGAAAACTTTCGGCGTTTCCAGAAGATGTGAATATGGCGGATGACCTATATCATGCAACATAGCAGCAAGTTGAACTAACTCTGCATCATCATCGTCAATGATATCCGGTTGAACATCTTGTAATAGTTGGGTTAATTTTCTTGCGAGATAATAAGCCCCTAGAGAATGTGAGAATCGATTGTGATTAGCCGCAGGAAATACGTATTCACAAGTCGATAATTGCTGAATAGAACGTAGCCTTTGGAATTCCTTAGTGTCGATAATCTTAGCGTGGTGTGGCGGCACAAGAATATCCTTGTGAATCTCGTCCCTTATCACCCGCTCTCGCATTCCATCCCCACAACACGCTCGCTTTACTGTTTAAAAAGGCGCTGCAAAGATAGGCAACTATCGTTAAACATGACTAAAAGACTGATTTGCTAGCACCAAGTATGGCGGATGTTCTCAAGAGCATTATGAATAAAATTACTGATGATGACCCAGCAACTAGAGGTCAACAACTTTGGGTGATGTTTACTCTAGCGATTTTCTTAGTCGCTATTTTGAATTATTACGCCATGGTTAGAGAACCTGACATCGTAGATATGGATGAGTTGATTGAATACAAGAATGAAGTAGTCAAAGTTGAAGGAGAAATAATTTCATGGCGGGAAGACCCATGGAACTCAGGGGATTGGGAAACCCACGTCATTGTAACAGACGGTACCGCCGTGGTTGAGGCTCGTTGGAGCCGTCCTGCAGAGATACCACCAATTGGCACAAATGTGGTAATCACTGGCAAAGTTATGGAATATGAAGGTAATATTTACATGACTGCAGTAGGCTCGGGAGCAATGGACTGGGACGAAGATGACTTACCAGACATCGTCCAGTTATCTCTACTTGATGTCGCACTGGACCCAGAAAAATACGAAGGTGAAGTGATTTCCCTCACTGGATACATCGGAGAATCAATACCACCAGATGCAATGTTCGTATCTGCTGATTTAAGGGACCATCCTTCTTACGGCAATGCTGAACATCAGGTCAAGTTAAGCATCAGGTCCAAGGTTGGAAGTTGGATTGAAACCTCATCCAAAGTACAAGTTACTGGAACAATATCATATAATCAACGAGACCTGAATTGGGTCATGTCTGTACAAGGTCCAGAAATCCTTGTTGACAGAAACCACCCTGTTGACATTATTCGATTGAATTGGGGAGAAGAGGCCACATGGAGTTATCAATCTGGCAACCTTGTCAATATTGCTGGCTATGTAATGGTTGGAGAGGAATGGAGTTTACGAGGCCCTGGTGGAGTAACAATTTGCCTAAAACCAAGTGACATTGACCTTGCAACTAATGAAAACGCCTCTCTAAACAATGAATTTCGAGATATTCAAGGCAGGTTGATGTGGTCGGAAGCCGATTCTAGTTGGTGTGTTGATGCAAGCGAAGGTACGCCCACTGGGAATTTGATAAATTCAGAAGATGTCGTTGATTTGTTATCATTACTTTCTGGAGATCCAATAAGATTGATTGACCAGCCTAACACTAGATACACTGTCAATGCATTTGTCAGGTATGCCATTGAGCCATCTGTTGAAGATGTCAGTGGCTGGCTAGTAGATAAGATTGATTATCGAGGACAGACAAAGATTTACGCAACTTTCCCAGCCCAAACTTCAACTCAATGGATTGAGGCTGGTCAAGCAATTACTGCCAATGTATCAGTCACCTGGGATGACACTAATATGGCG
>JAKMFF010000303.1 GCA_022425585.1 Candidatus Poseidoniaceae archaeon | reverse complement strand
CCCATATCCAGTGCTTTATTTATCATCATTTCACCATAAGTTGCTTTTGGTGCTGGCTTGACGAGTTCTTCTAAAAAGCGGTTCATCAACTGCCTTTCAGCATCCAGCTCTATTTCTCCCATCAGATTTCCAGCATTATCGACTAACTCTCTGACTCCACTTTCGTTTGAATATCCAACATCAAATGTTGTGCTGGCGATTTTTTTAGTTATTTCATGATGAAAATATTCGTTTTTGACCACGAAATCCTTAGTGGCTCCGGGACCTCCAATAATAACTGCTGCTATATTCTCTAAATTTGGCAACCAATACGAGCATGCATGTTCTGTTGCCCGCTTGAAAAAGTTGTGAGCAGCCTCTTCAATAAGTCGCTCGAATCTTTGCGCAGACTGCCCTCCCTGTCGGTGTTTCCCCATGATATTAGAGACTAAGTGTTCCTGAACATGGATTCTCTTACCCGATGCGATGCCATATGCGGCTTCTGCTCTATCGATAACGAATAAAGCATAGGACTTTTTGTCTACTAACATATCTTCAAGTTGGGTTAACTCAAAGGTTGAATCACATCTATATCTAAAAGATATTAATGGTTGAGGAGGGTCTTTGACAACGACATTGACCATTCGATTTTTATTATTCCCAATGATAATTGAACCTACGAATAGAGCTAAACCATTTTCACCTGGGGTCTTGAATCTGTTGAGGGTAGAAATTGCTGACTCAATGGCTCCTTGAACATTTTTACGGGTACCTTTAGATTTGATATTTGCCGCTTGACCGTGTTCGTTTTGTAGCATTGACCTAGCATCAGAAACTTGTCTATCTGGTGGGATAATGATGGTCACTAATTCAGTGCCAAAGCCTTTCATTTCCCTTAATTCTTCAAGAGCAATCTTTAGTTTAAGTCGTTTTGTCGCTATATCGACGTCACTTGACACGATGACTCCTCCATATGCAGGGTGGTAGATGTAGCACTTGAAGCCTCCCACTGTCGAGCAATACAAATTACTCGAATAAAGAAAATACATTTTGTTTTTTTATGGTATAGTCTAAATGCTGAAACCATGAGGGTTAGACATGAGAACTCCTCAAGTCGTGGCCTTAGGTGGCAGCCTACTACGACCTGAAGAATTAGAAAATAGGAAGATGTGGTTGGGTAAATTACGCCAACTCGCAGTTCATATAGAAGGTAATTCAAGAAAATTAGGCATTGTTGTGGGTGGTGGACTTCCGGCTAGGGAAGGGATTGAGTTGGCTAAGAATATGATTTCAAACCCTGATAGACTCGATGAAGTTGGTATTGCCGCAACAAGACTTAACGCCACAATAATTCAACAGATATTTCTGGACATGGGTTGCAATGTTGCTATGACAATTCCGGTATCAACTAAAGATGCTGCAGATTTACTTGAAGCTCACAATATAGTGGTTATGGGTGGTACTAATCCAGGTCACACAACGGATGCTGTGGCGGTTTCTTTTGCTAGAGATTGTGGGGCTTCTGATTGTATAATTGCTACCAATGTCAGTCACATTTTTGATAAAGATCCAAGGGCAAATGAGGACGCAGAGCCGTTCTTCGAAATGAAAATAGCTGAACTCGTAGAATTGACTGGTACCAAACGCCTTAAGCCTGGCCAATCAGCCGTAGTTGACCCAATTGCAGTTGGTATTGCGCAAGAATTTAGCATAAATATTGCAGTACTTGATGGTAGGGACTTAGATCTTGTAGAGTCGGCATTAGATGGTAAAGATTTTGTCGGGACAATAGTAAGGAGATGATTACTTGGTAGACGTAAAGAAGATTAAAGATAATGTGGCCAAAGTAACCAGCAAGATTTCTAGTGGAAAGGTTGCTCCTCACAAGCATTGTAGAGTTTGCCAAAAAGCAATTCCAGTAAACTCAGAACCCCGTGTTTGTAAAGCAGTAGAATGTCAAGAGCAAAATGACAAAGACAAGCGTAATGAGAAGCAAATGAGGATTTGGATGTTTATATTCTTCGGAATATTTGCTTTCATATTCCTAACATCTATTTTGCGTCAAGTGGTTTGAGGCTCATCTTTTGAATCATTTTCATCGATTAGACTCTCTGCGTTTTCTTTAGCCATTCTTTCTGCTCCAGCGGATTTCAGTTTATCTCCAAGCTTGAATAACGCTTCAACAGCCTCTTCGATTGATTTATTTTGTTTAAGGAAACGAATGGTTGGCCATCCACAATCGATTATCTCTGGGTCCACGGTATTCTCTTCAATCCATGCCGAACATGCGGTACCGTGGCATAGCGCACTAAAGTTATCGATATCAATCCAAAACGTTCTTCTCGAGCATACTGGACAATCTTTACATTCCATACTTGAAAGCACGGTCATTGCTTCTTCTCCAACAATATCAATGTCCCAAACAACAACACTGCATTTAGTTAGTAACATTTGTTCACTCTTTTTCAAGAACGCCCTAAGTACTTGCCATGCCACTTCTTCGGTACTAAAACATCCCAGGCCCAATGTATTGCCATCTTCTTCAATGACAGACGGAACATATATCCTAGAGATGGTCTCGCCCATGTTGGTCCATATAGATTCAATCTTTGAATTCTCTTGTCAATATGGCCATTGTGATTCGACTATTGCTAATCCACCATCTTTTGGCAGAGCCGCTTTTGGTTTTTCAATTCTAATATTGATCTTTGAAACTAGTGGATTTTGTCTTATTGTTTCAATCATTTTCACCATCATAGTTTCCATTAATCTTATTGG
>JAKMFF010000298.1 GCA_022425585.1 Candidatus Poseidoniaceae archaeon | reverse complement strand
GAGTAATATTTGCATTATTATTGATGGTATTGTTATATTTCCATAGTGAATGGTATGTGGTTAATACAGTAGGGATGCTAGTTGGTGCTGGAGTTATAGTGATGCTTGGAGTTGCTTTTGTTCCCGGTTTAATCATCATATTCATGATACTTGCAGCCATATATGATGCATGGGCTGTTTATCGTTCTAAACACATGCTCGAATTAGCAGATACTATGATTGGTCTTCAATTACCAATTTTGCTAGTTGCCCCACAGGATAAGGGTTATTCATTCAAAGATGAAAAAACCAAGATGGTCGATAAAACTGAGGTTAGACAAGTTGCACCACCAGTAAATATGCCAAAATCGACCAAACCTAGGAAAAAGAGTAAAGAGGCTTTATTCATGGGGCTAGGCGATATTATATTCCCTGGTATGTTAGTACTGTCTGCAATACAATGGCTAGATTCGGATAACTCCTTCGCTATAGCAATGTTCGCTTTGATTGGTTCTTTAATCGGCTATTTTGTTTTGATGACTTATGTTGCCAGAGGTAAAGCACAGGCTGGATTGCCGTTGCTAAATGGTGGAGCGATAGTAGGCTACTTAATTGGTGGCTTGATTTTCATGGGTACAGAAATTTTCAACTTAGGAATTTCATTGTAGGTGGTTTTATGCTAGATATACACATGTTTAGGGATAATCATAAGCAGGTTAGAGCAGATCATGACAAGCGAGGAATTCCACATGATAAAATCGATGAAGTAATTCGATATGATAAATTATGGTTAAATTTACAGCATCAGACCAATCAACTGCGCCAACAAAAAAATACTGCTGCTAGAGGTATAAGTGCTGCAAAAAAAGCTGGCGATGAAAGTAAAGCGCAAGAAATTTTAGCAGAGGTAGCATCATTGGGTAAAGAGATCTCACAACTTGAGACACAAACTCAAGACGCAATTGACAATAGGGATAAAATACGTATGTCAATACCAAATATTCTTCATCAAGATGTACCTAATGGAGCCGATGAATCTGGCAATACTGTGCACAGCGTTTATGGTGATAAGCCGGTTTTTGAATTTGAACCAAGAACTCACAATGAACTTATTGAAATGAACAAATGGGTAGATTTGAAACGAGCAGCAAAGATCTCTGGTAGTCGTTTCTTCTTCCTCAAAGGCGACTTAGCAAGATTAGAGATGGCTTTACAGAATTACACTGTTGACTTTTTGCGGCAAAGAGGATTTACTTTTGTGCAACCGCCTGTAATGATGAATCGTAAAGCCTACGAGGGCGTTACAGATTTAGGTGATTTTGAGACAGTTATGTATGGTGTAGAGCCAGATAATTATTACATGATTGCCACATCTGAACACCCATTAACTGCGATGTACATGGAAGAGACTATCCCAGAAGACCAGTTGCCGTTGAAGATAGTTGGTGTTTCTCCATGTTTTCGCCGTGAAGTTGGCTCACACGGTCAATCCGATTTGGGAATTTGGCGGGTTCATCAATTTACTAAAATAGAACAAATTGTCATTACTAAGCCTGAGGATTCTTGGCAAATGCACGAAGAATTACTGCAAAACTGTATTGATCTTTGGAATGATTTACAAATTCACTATGAGGTGGTAAATATCTGTACTGGGGATATGGGGACAGTTGCTGCTCGTAAATATGATTTAGAAGCCTGGATTCCTGGTGCTGCTCAGTACAAAGAGATTGTTTCATGTTCCAATTGTACTGATTATCAAGCCAACCGTTTGCAAATTAAATATGGCCAGCCAGGTCACGCTAATCAACCAATAGTTCATACTTTAAATTCTACTGCGGTTGCTACATCTAGAGCTTTAGTGGCGATAATGGAGCAGAATCAACTTGCGGATGGAAGAGTAACTATACCTCAACCATTGGTGAATTATATGGGTGGGCAAGAGATTCTAGAGCCGTGTAATTGGGGTTAGTTAACTTAACAAACCAGCCTTTTCTATCGCAGTATAATTGATATCGCCAGGCAAACCAAGGTCGACAGGCATACCTCCAATAGTAACTACTACTCCAGTCATGTGGGTGTAAATACATGGTGGAAAATCAGTTTCCATTTGCTTGTTTGAAAGCAATTTCCAACCATTAGAGGATTTGTTTTTAGCACTGGTAAAGGTCTCTTCATCTCCAAAAGCAATCCACCCGTTTGCTTTCCATGAGTGCTTTTGCAAGTCTTTGGTAATCATTGCAGGAGCTGGCGCCACAGTGTGCTTCATTGGCCACCCATGCACCCAATCAAGACCCGAATCTCTCAACCATTCAATGCCGGTAGTTTCACTACTTGCAGAAACGGTTTCACCTAATGATTCTAAATGTCTTAGTAAACTTCTCAGATGTGGGTGTCTAGGTTGTTGTTTGGCAAGGTTTTGAGCTATTTTTACCGCCGTGTTTGTTCTTCCTTCATCAAGATGGAGTAGTGCACATACAACATTGCCGTGAACCCAATCAGTTTGATTATTGGTTTTCATGTACTTTTCTAGTATGTTTAGGGCTTGTTCATATTGTCCCTTAAGGCGCATGCGAGCCATGTCGCCCAGTAGTATCATCCGGTCCGCAGAATTATCTCGATATCTTAGTTCAGTATTTGGTATTGAGCGATTATACCTTTTGATCAAATCGACATTTCTTTTTGTCAACGGGTCAACAGATAATAGTGCAGTTAGTTTTTCATTTAATCTACGCTTTTTAGGCTGTAAAATTGAAGCAAACCATTGCAATCTAGCGGCCTCTATGTCGTCATCAGGTATCAGTTCTAATCTAGGCTTTGCCTCGGCATAATCTCGTTGACTAAGACTTGCAGCTACTAGTATCAAACGCGCAATTTGAGCTTCACGCCCCCCTCTTAGGGCCAGGATTGACACGGCATTATTTTCCGCGTCATCCCATCGACCCATAGCAGCATAAATTTCCATCATTGCATCGGTTCTTCTTACCAAATCTAAGCCTTCTAATTGTTCGCCATGACCTTCTAACACTGCGTCAATTCTTCTCAATGCTTTATCCCATGAATCATCGGTAACTAATTTTCTAATGGCTTTTTGTTTTAGATAAATGACATCTTCCAATTGCGCCATTCGTGCCCGATTTTCGCCCATAGAGGCATCAAATGAGATATCTTCCAAAAGTGAGCCTATACTTCTAGAACGAGCCCATATTACAACGAATGCAACTTGTCCCCCAGATGCTAACATCCACGTTAATTCTTCTAAAGCATCTTTTTGTAAGATTGCACATAGATTGTTTTCCCAAGAACCACAAGCGTCTCCCTGAGGCAGGAAACTAGAATCCCAAAATGTGATCATTGCCAAGGCTAAAAGTAACATCGATTGGCCAGCAAAACCAGTAAAACAGAAATTCAAAACTTTTGCTTGTTGACTTCGCTCAGCTCTCAGAAGTCGACTATCCGCTAGTCGAATTCCACCTTTTCCAGATACATCTTGGACATCTAAGAATAAAATCCGGGCGACTTCATAGACGAAAAGAAATCCCACTAAAGCTACGTTGAGCAGCAAAAACAACAACACCATGTTCACCATGGGAACTCTAATACCTTCGGCAGGAATAAATGAAAATAATTCAATTAATCCAAAGCCAAGGATTCCTCCTTCTTCCATGATTGAAGATTGTTCAGTATATTCTGGCAGGTCTAACACCCTATCCGAATGAGTAAACAAATTTGGGTCGATTGCTAAAGCCGTTATTGAAATAATTGTATTTATTGCTACAAAAGGCATTACTGCCAGGTTAATATTGACAATTTGAGCGATTGCTTGTTGTTTGGCATTTGGTTTATGATTGTGAAATGGTGAGGCTTGCCCTTGAGCAATTTTTTGCGATGATTGTTTCAAGGCTTGCCAAGATGAGCCTAGTACTCTTCCATAGGCCAAAATTGCTGGAGCGAAAGCAACAAAGGCACAGATACTAAAAACTCTAGGAGTCGCTATATTTTGTGAACTCAAAACCACGGCAATTATCGCAACAAATACCATCCATGCAATTGTAAGAACTACATATGAATAATTTCGCCAAATATCAGAATTTTGTAGCGTCGCTTTTCCGTCTCCAAGCGGCTTAACGACTTGCGCGCCAAGTGATGAACCACTGGAAATTATCGCCGGAATGGCAATAAATAATAATGCGATTATTATTGATGGAGCATGATAACCTTCTGAGAACTCGTATTTGGTCATTAAAAATTCAAAAACTAAAATCAACACTCCGGTTAAAGCAAAAAGATAGGTAGTTACGCCAAATCTCATCCCTTTACTTTGTAGTAGGTTTCTTGCATCATCAACTGACTTTGTGACATTATGAACTTCATACCTTTTGTCGCCGGTTTGGAAGGCAACCTGTAGTCCACGCAATTGTCTTGGAACTACGCTATTCCAAAATAAGTAAGCAGTAGTTGCGGCAAAGAAAAATGGAATCAAAGCCACCAAACCAAATTCATCAATGATTGGTGGTGCTGAAATACTTAACCCTCCTTGGTTAAACTAAACTAGGTTGAGCGGTTTTTTGAGAGATTTCCTCACATAAATTTGTGATAAAATCATCTAGTGCTAAATCAGCAATTTGGTCACCACTTCTCGCTCTCAGGCTGACAGTATTGTTTTCAGCCTCACCATCTCCTAAAATTATCATGTAGGCTGGGTGTAGTTTTCTATGAGTACGGATTTTCTTACCAATTGTGTCATCACCATCATCAATCTCTACCCTAACTCCGTGTTCTTTGAGCGCATCAGCCACAGTTTGAGCATATTGTGTATGCTTTTCTGAAATAGTTAGAATGTGACATTGGGTTGGGGATAGCCAGGTCGGGAAACGACCAGCAAAATGTTCAATCAAAACCCCACAAAATCGTTCCATTGAGCCAAATGGTGCGCGATGAATCATCACTGGTCGATGTAGTTGCCCGTCAGAACCTTTGTAAGTCAACTCAAACCTTTCAGGTAGATTATAATCGACCTGCACGGTTCCAAGTTGCCACTCTCTGCCAATTACGTCCTTCACTACAAAGTCAATTTTTGGACCGTAAAAGGCTGCTTCACCCTCTTCTTCTGACCATTCGACACCTAGTGATTTAGCCGCGTTACGACACGCGTCCTCAGCTTTATCCCATCGTTTTATATCACCGACGTATTTGGTAGAGTCAGGGTCTCTAAGTCCAACCCTTACTCGGTAATCACTCATGCCTAGAATGTCAAAAATAATCTGCACCAACTCAATACATCCAAGAACTTCTTGCGCAATCTGTTCTTCTGTAACAAATAAGTGGGCATCATCTTGGGTAAATCCACGAACTCTTGTCATTCCAGATATTTCGCCAGACTGTTCCCAACGGTAAACAGTGCCGAATTCAGCCAAACGAAGTGGTAGGTCTCGATATGAGCGTGCTTGAGATGAATATATTTTGACATGGTGAGGGCAATTCATTGGTTTAAGCATGTAGCCATCTATTTCTCCAGATTTCATTAGATTAGATAACTCTGAACATGAACAACCTTCATCTGATAATTTCTTCATCAGGTCTTTCTCTACAAGAGGGGGGTATTGTGAATCTTGATAATATGGGAAGTGCCCTGAGGTACGATATAGATCTAATTTACCGATGTGGGGCGTAAATACTTGTGAGTAACCTTGTCGTTGTAGATGTGCGCCAATAAAATTCTGTAATTCTTGTCTAATTATTGCTCCACGTGGAGTCCAAAGAATCAGTCCTTGGCCAACTTCTTCATCGATATGGAATAATTGCAAATCACGACCTAACTTACGGTGATCACGTTTCTTGGCTTCTTCCATTCTACGCACTGTTTCTTTGAGGGCGTCTTTTGTTGGCTCAACGATGCCATAAATTCTGACTAATTGCTCACGTTCTTGGTCTCCTCGCCAATAGGCAGAAGACACACTAGTTAGTTTACAAAACATCAATTTCGCAGTATTGGGTACGTGTGGACCAAGACAGAGGTCGTACCAATCACCTTGTTTGTAAATTGTTGACCCAACACCTTCCCCAACCTTATCATTAATAATTTCAATTTTATATGGGTTATCTTGGAAGTGTTCTTGTAATTGTTTATCATCAAGTTCAATCCGTTCAATGGTTAAATTCCTTCTTGCTAATTCTTGCATTTTTTTCTGGATAGGCTTCAAGTCGCTCTCAGTGATTGACTCCATGGCAAAATCATAGTAAAAACCTCTATCGACAGGTGGTCCAATAGTGGGCTTTGCATTTGGATAAAGTTCCATAACAGCTTGCGCAAGAAGGTGAGCAGTACTATGTTTTAGTATGTACATGCCAGCATCAGACTCCGCCTTTATTCCCTCTACTGAACAAGATTTTTCAAGCGAGAAAGACATATCTCTTTCTTTACCATCCACAAGAGCCGCTACACAATCATTTTTTCTTCCAATTGCATCAGTTATTACTTCCATGCAGGTGATTCCAGCAGCATATTCATTGACAGTTCCATCTGGTAATGTAATGTTGATTAGTGCCAAAT
>JAKMFF010000352.1 GCA_022425585.1 Candidatus Poseidoniaceae archaeon | reverse complement strand
TGTCTCTTCGATTCTCCACTCACCGTCATTGCGTTGTATCTGAGCATGTAAGTCTGGTTTAGGGCCGATGTCTTTGAGGTAATATTCCATCCATTCAAACAAATCTTGGCCCCAATCCCAGCGAGTCATGTTGTGAATTGCTTCCCCACCATATCCTGAATCTTGGGCGTTGTGTTTACTCCACTGGTCGGGGTAATTATGCTCCCACTGACCTAACATTCCTGCAACTTCATAGCCTGCATCAATGTACGCTTGATACCAGTTAGTTCCAGGGGGCCCGCCAAATACTTGGTGTGGATCAACATTCCAATCTTGCATGCCTTGAACCCAATAGATGCTGCCGTTATACTTGCCCAATGCCTTGTCAATATGGCTCCTTTCATCATAGTAATTATCCATGTAAGGGTCCATTTCACCTAAACCATATCTTGTAGGGCCAGCGAGGAATCCTTCAACAACGTCAGCACACAGGTTATCTAAATCATCATCATCGTAGTCAAGAATGCTGCTGCCGTAATTTGAATGCATAATTTGTGAACGGGCTTCGGCGCTACCGTTTTTGTACAACAGTGGGCCAAGTGCTGTAGTGCCTGAAATGGGCACTATTGTCTTTAGATGTTCACTACCTTGAGCTGCTGCTTCCCAAGCAGTTGCTCCTTCGTATGACTTGCCGTAAATTGCGACATTCCCATTACTCCAATTTTGTGTGCCAAGCCATTCCACAGCAGAATGGATTCCTAATCCTTCACCGTCGCCACGGTAGTCAAAGCAACCGCTGCTCTCTTCTGTAGCAAATACCGCTACTTGTGCTAAGGCATATCCGTGTGGGATAAAATTGTCATAGATGAATTCCCCTCGGCCGGCTGCAACAATATTTGTTGGGTTAGATTCGTCGCCTGGCTGACCGTAAGAAAAGTAAGGAGAGACTACGGCAATAACTGGAACTTTATCGCCTGCTACTGTGTTAGAAGGCAGCCAATATGACAAGTGTACCTCTGCGCTATTTGGTCCACCAACCCAAGTACCGGTGGTATCAACTGTGATTGTTGCCTCTTGAACATCGAGCGATTCATGGGGCCCAGGCTCTAAGACCATGGCATAACTGCCATCCCAATCCCACTGTAATTCGTGTCGGTCATAAATATCAGGATAAATAGACTCCGTGCCACTTTCTGCCGGGTCGTTGCTTGGTGAAAAGCAGCCAGACAATGGCAGCATCAAGCACATGAGAGCCAATAACACTGCCTGACGCATGGTTATCGGTTATGGTTCCCTCTCAATAACTTGATGATGATAATTTAATTCAATTATCCGCAAGTTATGAGTTATATCACTGCTTGGATGGTAACATGCAACCGGAAGATGTGTGGGGTAATCGTTGGCATGAAAGCACTCTTGCCATGGCTAAACGATACATGACTGTTGCCTGTGAGAAAAAAAGTTTGGTTTGTCTGGCAGCAGATAGAAACAGCATGTCTGGCCTGTTTGAACTGCTCGAGCAAGTGGGGCCACATATTGCCGCTCTCAAAACGCATGTTGACTTGATAGATGATTGGTCTGCAGAAGAGTGGTCTAAATTCTGTGCAACTGCTGAACAGTACAATTTATTGATTTTTGAAGATCGTAAATTTGCCGATATTGGTAAAATTAGCCAATCACAAATGGCCGGAATATACGACATCCGTTCTTGGTCAGACATCGTAACAGCCCACCTTATTTCTGGCCCGGATATTGTCGATGGCCTGCAGGCTGCCTGGCAAGATGTTGGTCGCCAAGGTGGGGTTTTGTTACTTGCGCAAATGTCTAGTCGAGGTAATTTACTAAGTGTTGATTATTGTAATTCTGTGGTGGCCAAAGGAGTGGTTGGCGCTGGAGTTTTAGGCTTCATTGGCAATGGCTCGAGACCTGAAGAACTGGTAGAGTTAAGAAACAAAGTTGGAGATAGTAAGATGATTTGGACACCTGGAGTGAACCTAGCAACTGGTGATGGTGAATTGGGGCAACGCTATGGCGACCCTCGTGAAGCTGTGCTCGCTGGTTCTGATTGTATCATTGTTGGATCTGGAATACATCGGGCTGACAATCCTGCTGCTATGGCTAAACAGTACGCTGAGGCTTCATGGAAAGCATTACTAGAAAGGTGAATGTTTTGTTAACAGTGTTTCTTTGGTTCATTGCCTTAGTTTGTTTATCGCTACCTGCTTGGTTATTGTACAATTCATGGAATAAAGGTCGATTGCTCAATGAGCGGCTTGAAAATTGTGATGACGGTCTACTAACTGATTCTAGTGTCAAGGTTACGCAAGTAGTATCCGCACCAATGGGCACAACTGTTACAGAAAATGCTACGTTAGTTGCCGTTCCGAATCACTCAAATCAAATTGTTTGAATAGGCATAATAGCCTGCACCGCCAGCGATTAGCAACAAAAATAGCACAATATATTTCATTGCACTAGGCTTCTTGACTGGTTGAGCAATTAAGATGCTGGGCTCGGCCTCAAGGGGTGGAAGAGAAATTATTGCCTCGGGCGCAGGTAGTTCTGGGAGGGGCATACCGGGGAGTGCTGGCAGGGGAATTGGGCCGTCATCTTGTTCGGGTTTTATTCGATCAATTGGATATAATTCATCCAAGTCCTCTAGACCTGGTGCTTCTGGTATCGGGCCAAGTATGGTATCCCATTGCTCGTCAAGAACTGTCGACGTGATTGGTTTTTGCAACCATGCTACTGCTCCTGCGGAAAATTGTGCATCGGCTGCTAATTTTGCTAGGCGTCTTGGCGCAACAAACATGATTCTTGCCTCACCTCCGTGTTCTCTCATTTCAAGTGCAGCCAGGTGACCATCAAGAGATGGGATATCTAGTGAGATGACCACTAGCTCTGGGTCCAAGCGAATGTATTCGTCAACTGCTTTATCGCCATCTTCACATATCTCGATATTAAAATCCTTGATTTTGAAGATAGTAGTAAGCCGCTGAACAGACATTACGTTTGACTCTACAATAAGGACTGTTGGAGCCGCTTCGTCATGAGTATTGGAGACATAAGCCATGTCAATCTATCCCAGCGAACATGAACTAACTCATCAAACAACCGGAAGATTGGCGTCATTCTTCTTCATTATCCGAAGATAATTCCTCAACCGGGCCTGCTTGGGGGTTAGCAAATGTTTCACGAATTGTGGCAGACTGCCCTTCTTCGTCCTTGGCTTGGCGGTGTAATGTCGGTGCTCGGGTAAATTGTAATTGTAACTCGCTGATGACACTGCGTAGCAATCGTGTTTCTCGGTCGATTAAATTGCCTTTGGTTTTATTCTGCAACATGGTTAGCAAATCTATTGCTTCTTTGGCTTCAGCAAGATCGTAATATTTGTTGCCGTTTTGATCTGGGATATATCCCATGTGTAACAAAGCACTGCGTTGAAACATATGCACTAATTGAAACAGTCTTGTTGTGTCTTCATCGGAAAATACTTCTGACATAATAACGCCCTCTATAATCATTCAAATAATTGGTTTAGTAACCAGTCTGGATCAAACTGCATCAAGTCATCATACCCTTGCCCTGTACCGGCGAAAACTATTGGTCTTCCTGTGGCAAAAGCAATTGATAAACCGGCACCACCTTTAGCATCAGTATCTAATTTAGTTAGCACAGCTCCATCGAATTTCATAATCTCTTGGAACATTCTTGCTTGGTCTACTGCATCATTGCCGGCAAGAGAATCACCGACAAATAACGTCAAATGTGGGTTTGCGACACGACGGACTTTGTTCAATTCGTTCATCAGATTGGTTTTATTCTGCATTCGCCCTGCTGTATCAACCAGCACTACATCAATTCCACGCGCCTCGGCAGATTCGATAGCATCTCTAGCCACTGCTGCGGTATCGCCCCCACGTTGAGTGGATACACATCTAATTCCTAAGTTCTCACAATGCGCCTCTAATTGCTGGATTGCCCCGGCTCTGAAGGTATCGCCTGCAGCCGCAATAACTGTAAGATTGTTATTTTGTAAGCGTTTAGCTATTTTTGCTGCAGTAGTGGTTTTTCCTGTACCGTTCACCCCAACCAACATAATCACTACCGGGGTGTCGCCAGACTCAATAAAAGAACGAACTGAAGCATCAAAATCCCAATAGCCTGCTGCAAGGAGCCCTTTCAAAGAACGCTTCAAGGCCGCTTCTACGACTTTGGATAAATCTGCACCCTTCCTAAGCCTAGAACCAATTAAATTGGCCTTTAATGCATTGATTACTGCTGTTACTGCATCGCTAGAAATATCTGATTCTAGTAAGACCCATTCTAATTCTTCTAGCATATTATCTAAGGCAGTACTTGGTTTGATTACTCGGCCGCCTTGTTCTACAACTCCGCCACCAAGATCAACTTTGATTGTTGAGCCGGCTTGTGTTGCTATTTCGGCCGACTTAGTCGAGCCTTTTGGGGCTTGAGCGACTTCAACCAGCTTTCTTCCAGTAGTAGTTCGCATCATAGACAAATCAACTTTCGAACCTTTTGGACGAGCAACTTCAGAAGCCCCTCGCTTTTTCATAGACTTCTCGTAAGCCTTTTTTGTCTTCTCGATGCGTTTTTGTTCTTTTTGTTGACGTTTCTTTTCTTTCCTGGTAAGTTGGCGCGGGATAAACTCTTCATCGTCATCGAAGTCTTCCCAATCGTCATCCTGGCCCTTGATAGAATTAGCATCGCTTTCATCGTCTAAGATTTCCCAATCGTCCTCATCGGTTATCGGGTCTAAAGCCTCTGTTTCCTCGGTTGGAGCCGGTTGCTCAAGGTTAGTTGTTGGTTTAATTTGTTCCAATACACCTAGAGCCTCGTTGGAGTCTCCTTCTGCGGAAATGGCATCGGTATCGACATCATCGACTACCTCGGACAATCGTTTCTTGAATCTGTCGAATAAGCCCATTAAATCAACTCAATCATCCAGCGTTAATTCACTACCAAACATACTACCTCTACGGCGCTGCTTGGGTGCTGGTTTGTTCGTCTCGTCAGAGGATTGTGATTCGGGAGTTTTTTGGGAAAGGGATTGGTTTTCAGGCGCTTGAAGTTTTTCGGCGGCTTCGTTAAATTCCTTGGCTAACTGACCAAGTTTTTCTTCTATTGAGGTGGCTTGCTTGAGTAGTGTTTCTTGCAAATCATTGAACTCAGAACGGCGTTTTGCAAGTATATCTATTACCTCTTGCCAGTTTCTCTCACCAAAAACCCCACTACCAAGATCAACCATTGCGGTTCCTGCTGATGTAGCATTATGTTGGTAATTTAATGTCACTCCAGCACCTATGGATACGTGGGCTTTCGATGCGCCACTTTCAGCCATGGAAATTAACCGGGCTAGAACTTCTTCGGTGACCTGATGTTCATTAATGACGCCGACTATCTGGTCCATGCGTCGTTGCAATTCTTCGAGGTGTTGTCGGTGGCTTTCCACTAGGCGAGCCTTGTTTTGAAGTTCTGTGCGATCGACCATTGTATACAACTCTCAACTGGAGTAGGATTAGAAAAAGGCGTCGATTACTCTTCTTCGCTAGTAGGGGCAATTGCGCCGCCTGCAGCTGCGATTTGCTCTCTAAACGCGTGTTGAATTTTTGGTTCTGTAGAAATTCTCGGGTCTATCTCTTCGACAGATTCGATGTTGATAGTTCGCCTCTTAGCCTTGTGCCTTGAGCCGATTATCGAGTAAGGAATGTGCTCTGCATCTGCTTTACTGTCGGCTGGAAGGTCAAGACTAAACTTGTTACGTACGCTACCGAATGGTGCTATTCCGGATACTCGATATGCCTTCATCGAGTCGGCGACTTGCACGGCTGGTTTAAACTTCCCGTCGCGGTAAAAGTGATGATTTGGTGCGAGGGATTGACTAATATTGAGGTTTTGTCCCAACTCATGCGGGGATTAATGATAGCCATTATGATGCTGTTGCTGCCGCTTGCTAGCGCCATCTCTAGTCCCGCCGAGACCATCATTTATGAGTCAGATTTAGAAGGTTTAGAAATGGTTTTAATTCTTGATGAGGGAATTTGGACACAAGAGGCATGGAGTGATTTGGCAAACCATGGTTTATCGCCGCTAAGAGCCTTGTCTGAAAGGGCAGTTCTTGTTTGGTCTGAAGGATTTGTTTTCGATGAGAGGGGGTTTGAAATTCAGGTCGCTGATAATGCTGATTGGCGAGGCGCCATTGATAGTTTAGAGGTGCCGGGAAGTTTGGTCAAAATTGTCTTAGAACCACGATTGCCGATAAGTGCATACAAACAAATTACTGCTAGTTTTGCCTCGCTTGGAATAGACGTGGGTGGTATGCTGCCACTTAGCTACAGCACAACTCCGTTTGATTTTACCATGACATTACCCAGCCAAATGTCTGCAGAAACCATTTTGTTAATTCCCGGAATTTTATGGATAGAACCTGTCCTTGACGCAGATGCGCGTAATATAATCGCAGCTGGTTACATGGGTAGCAATCAGGCGTCATCACACCCGCACTGGGAATTTGGACTAAATGGCGACGGGGTGATTCTTGGGGTAGCAGATAGCGGTATTGACTTAGATCATGCTTGTTTTAGAAATGCTACTGCCCCAGGGTCTGTCGGCACGGAATTTAATGGGCAAGATGCTGTAGTCAGTCCCGGCCCTACACACCGGAAGATTTTGTTATACAATTCTAGTATCGATGATGGAGATACTCCGGGACACATGGATTATCGACATGGAACACACGTAACAGGATCTCTTGCTTGCCACGACATTTATTCTGACGTCGAGGGGGTAAAGCCAACCAACGCATCAACTATGTCATATGATGCAAAAATAATTTTCCAGGACATTGTCTCCTCGGAAGGATGGTCTCCGCCAGAAAACGTCACCGATTTGTTGATGGAAAATTCCATCAATGGCGGCATCATTCATTCCAATTCGTGGGGCGATGATACTACATCCTACACTGCACGATCGGCTGATTTTGATTTGTGGGCTCTAGAGGTCCCGTGGTCGCTGGCGTTTATTGCGCCTGGAAATACTGGGGCGCAATTGCTTGAGCCGGCAAATGCAAGAAATGTTGTCGCCGTAGGTGCTTCAACAAAATCAGCATCGCCAACATTGTGGCCTTCCTCATCAATAGGGCCTACAGAGGCAGAGACGTTTGGGATTTTTGCTGTAGCGCCGGGAGTTTCCATCAACTCCGCTAAAGCGGATGGTATTGATGATTCTCTCAACAACGACATGCGCGTTTCGAGTGGAACAAGCATGGCTACACCAATAGCCGCATCGTTTGCTGGAGTTCTTCAACAAATGGTTGAACAGGGGTGGATTATGGGTTCTAATGAGCCGCTAAATGTAGAAAATATGTCTAACATTTCACCAAATTGGTCGTCTATTACAGAAGGAGATATTGGCTTAGGGCATGGCTTTACCCCGTCTGGGTCATTGATTAGGTCGCTGTTGGCAATAGCAACTGTTGATGTTGCAGAGGAGGAGGATTACTTCACGAGAAATAATTACAGCGGCTGGGGTGCATTGAGTCTAACTGGATTAATTGATTTCCAACAACTTGAAAATAGTCTTGGACAAGATAATCTCACACCTACTGAAAATTTATGGATTCACGACAGCTTTCGAAGTGATATAAACATCAGCGACTGGATTTATAATCGCTTAGATGGCTCCTCTAGTCAAAATATTGGCGATAACCCGTGGAACGGCCTAGGAGCCGAGGGCCCGTTTTTGCAAACTGGAGATGTTTGGCAAAAACGATTGGTTCCAGAGGGAAATGAAGATTTAGAGATTATTATGTCATTTCCTGCCAAACCGGAACCATTCTTGGTTGATAACCTGCAATTGGTTGTTAAAATGTCAAACGGCTACTCTGCAGTTGGGGGAATTTATGACTACGATGGTTATTCTTCCCTTGTTACTAGTGAAGAGTTAGATGTAGGTGAATTAATTAATTCCAATGAAACTAGTATTGGTGTCAAAATCTCACAATTCGATTTGGTGGGCGTAGAGTGGGTAGAATTGTCAGTTCATGCAAATTATATCGCTCCAGGAAATAGTCCTGGTACAGTAGGAGTTGACGGGAATCGCCTCGGTTTTGCTGTTGCCGTGAAGGGGGTCGCTAGAGATTCAATAAATTGGGAAGACGCTGATGGTGACGGGATTGCCAATGCAGAGGATTTGTGCCCTAATGAACACCCGCAACAATTTGATGTTAACTTAGATGGTTGTAGTGATGATACTGACGAGGATGGTATTGAGGACCAGTATGATTTGTGCCCTGAGATAAACCCCGGAATTTATGACAATAATCTGGATGGATGCACAGATGATTCAGACAATGATGGGATTGGTGATGATGTTGATTTATGTGTTACTGCGCCTGTTGACAATTCCTTCCCAGTTAATTCCACGGGATGTCGCCCTTTGGATAATTTAATACTAATTTCCAACCTCAATATCAATGGTTTAACAGCTAATATTTGGGATGGTTTGCTCAATGTTTCATGGGTAATTGCCGACTCTGATTTTGATCCATACATTACCGGCTCTAGAATCATGATTAATCAAACCGGGTCACAATCTTACTTCCCGATACTATCGTGCCTCGCTCAAGATGTTGCACTAATTGATGGGGTGCATTCCTGTTCTTGGCGGGCGCCAGACGATTTGCCAATTTTTAACATAAATGGGATGAATATGCATGTGCAGATTTTTGCTCAAAGCCTAAATGCCTCACCTAATGCCAACACTGACATTCAATATGTTGATTCAGAAATCTATTTCAGCGCCAATAATTGGATTGTGGATGAGGGTCTAATAGATGAGGATGAAGCGGGGGCGGCAAATCCTATGCGAGCAATGGGGTGGGGACTAATCACGATCCTAGGGGTTGCATTAATCGCCAAACGATTGTGGGACTCAATGAAAGATGAAGTCGAAGACGCTGAAGGCCTTCAAGGAGTCAGAGAACCTTTCGTTGGCAATGATGAAAAGCAGAATGTTTGATGGTTAATCCAAAATTTTCTTTCACTGTTTGGTGAATAGATTTGAGTTTAGCAGTTTTTGTCTTGATTTATGGTTTTTTAATGGTGATTTGTGTGCTAGGCGGGGAAAATCTGCATTCGGTGGTTTAGTGTGTAAATATTTTGTATAAACAGGCAACTGGGGCTCTTTTTTATAAATTATACTGGATTTTAGTCCTTTGGCAACAGGGTGAACCTTGAAGTTCAATGTCGTTTTGGGTTAGATATCCGCATGCGGATGGTGAATAATATGAGTGACCGCCTATACGTTGGAATTGACCTAGGAACATACCAATCTACTATATCTTCGAGTGCTGGTGCAAGCCACACAATCGAAACTATTGTAGGTAGACCGAAAGACCCTGTAGCAAGAAATTTTCTTGGACGAGATGTCCTGTTTGGAAATGATGCGCTAAAGAACAAGTTGGCTTGTAATCTATACCGCCCTATGGCTGCCGGTGTTGCTCAAGACGATGAAGCAAATTTGGCTGCTGCTAAAGCATTCGTATCACATCTACTAGAGACTGTAGACCCAGAAGAATATGATGAAGTGTTTGGAGTTATTTGTTCACCAAGCCACGTTTCATTTACCGATAAATCAAATCTTGTTGCAACTTTAAGAGGCCAGGTAAACGCTATCATGGTAGTAACTGAACCCTTTGCAACTGCATATGGAATTGAAGAAATCGCTGGCTCGATTGTCGTCGATATCGGTGCAGGAACAACTGACATCGCAAGAATTCACGGTACTTTCCCAAGCGATGAAGACCAAATCACAATCCAAGAGGCTGGCGACTGGTTAGACCTTGAATTGATGGAACTTGTCAGAAAGAAGTACACTGGTGCTCAAGTCACTAAAGACATGGTTAGAAGATGGAAAGAAGCATCTTCATATGTCGGTATGGATGCAAAAGAAGTCATGGTTGAACTTTCTGTTGAAGGTAAAAAGCAAGTTGTCGATATTGGTGACTTAATCGTCGAAGCATGTGAATCAATAGTTCCACTAGTTGCTAATGCAGTTAAGAAGATTGTCGCAACTGCTGACCCAGAATATCAACCTATACTAAGAAACAACATCATCCTATCAGGTGGCGGATCGCTAATCGAAGGTGTCGCAGCAAGAATGGCTGAAGAAATTTCAGATATCGGAGATGTCAATGTTTGGTGTGTTGAGGATGCTATTAACAGTGTAGCAAATGGTGCGCTAAAGTTGGCTGGCGAGATGCCTGACGACATGTATACAGCAATCAACTGATTGGGTGCTGGTTTTTCAAATAAGGTCGAAAATACGGCCTAATTGACTAATAATTATTGGGAAAGTTCAAGAGTGGTTGATTACCGATAGGCGTCGTATGACAGTCGGCTCTCCATCACCAAGCGGAATAAAACGTGTCGGTGATACTTCATCTGAAGAGCGCGCGGCACTCGAAGGAATGTTACAAGGATACCCCGTTGAGCAACTCGTTGAAGAAGTGTTAATCGCTTGGGATGAGTTGGCCAAAAGAAACGAAGAAATGGTCTCTGTCAAACAACGTTTGCGTGTCATGGAACTTGATTTAGCCGAGCGAGAAGATATGGTTGCTCCTGAAGTTGCTAGAATGAACGACTTGGAAAACGAACTTGAAGAGCGAAGAAGCCAAATGGTCCACCTTGAGAGATTACTTTCTGACGCTAGGCAAGACTTAGCTGCTCAACAATCCTCCCTATCAACTGAAGAGCGTGCAAGACTTGAAGATGAAGTTGAAAAATTGAAATTACTAACTACTGAACAAGATGAAGTAATTGGTGAAATGGAAGGGCGTATCTCTCAAATGGTAGATGCATTGGAAAGAGCTGCTGACGCGGGGCTTACTTCTGTTACCGCTGACGAGGTTCGAAGTTTGAAAGCACAAGTTGACCAGATGACCAAGCAATATGAAGTTGAACAATCAGCCAATAAGGCATTAGAAGAAGAGCGCCAAAGGTTGCGTGATATTGCTGATCGCTTGAGAGGTTTGCTTGATGCAAGAGACGGTCGATTAACCGAACTAGAAGAGCAATTAGAACGAGTCATGCAGGGCCCGCGCTCAGTTTCGGCTGAACACGATTACCTAGTAGAGCAAATCGAAGAATTAAAACGCCGATTGCTCGAAAGGAATCGCGAGTATGAATCGCTAAGGAGGAGAGAGCGAAGATTGCACAGTGACGTATTCGAGCGCGATGAGAGAATTCAACAAATATCTCTAACAATGAGTGATTTAGAAGCGGCTCTTCAAGATAGAACTGCTGAATTAAGAGAGTTAGAAGGTATGCGAGAAACCATGGCAAATGAGTTAGATTCCGTACGCCGTGGTGAAAGAACTCGAGAAGTTGTTGGCAGAGTATTTGCTGATTCGCTATCACTAGTTAGGGGACATGATGAACGTGAAATGAAACGTGAAGTATATGCTAACTCCCCAGACGTTGAAAGAAAGATTGCTACTCCTAGTGTCGATGATATGACTAGTTTAGCAGAAGGCGGTAGAGTCAAACTAGACGTTGAAGAAACGATTATTGAGCCTGGAATGGATGTCGATACCGATAGGCCTGCTGCACCGGGTGGCAGTGGCGATCCGGTAATCTTCGATGATGAAGATTAGATTATTTGAGAATAACAGGTAAGTTATTGGCCTTTAGAGAAGGCAATTAATTCATCAATTGAGAGATGGTCTGCTGTATCTTTACAATAATGCGCTTTTGCCACTTTACCATCCGCATCAATAAGAATATCTACTGGGATAATAGAAAGTTTAGCAACCGATAAGGTCAGCGGAAAGTAACCTTTCAATGTTGCCTGCATGAACGTTAATGGTGAACGCAGTGCGCCCCACAAGAATTTCCCAAAGGATTTTACTACTGAATTCTTCTCAAAATGTTCGTAAGATTCATCTGCGACAATGGTAAATGGTGCATTATGTTTTTTCATGCGTTTGGTTAACTCACCTGCCTTAGCGTTGAAAACGCCAACCATTACTGTGTCATCAGCAAACTCATTCCAGCGCTTGACTATTCTATTAATGCGGATATTGCAGAAGGGGCAAGAAGAGAATCTGAAGAAAGTAAGGATTACGCGCTTACCTTTCATATCTGACATCTTGAATGTTGTTCCGTCTATTGCTGGCAAGCTGAGATTTGGCGCATTGTCGCCAACTGTTAATTTAGGCATATTTGCCGGGCATGAAATTAGAACATAAATTAATCTCAATACTGTTGATTAATCTGGCTCCCAGTTAACTAAGGCTAGAATATTGGTAATTGCGCTAATTTTTTCTCGTAAATCCGCAAGGTCTGTCGCATCTTCTGTAAGAGTCCCCGTAACAATCCAATCGGCACCTGCTTCGGCGGCTATTTGTGCTTGTTGGGGGGTTCTAATTCCACCGCCTACCAACATGGTAAGTCCCTCGGTAGTCTTAGCTGATTTAATTAGTTCAGGATTAACTTGATTTTCTGCCCCACTACCTGCTTCGAGATATAGGAGTTTAAAGCCGTACATAGCAGCAGTTAACGAATATGCCTTGACTAGTGAGGTGTCGTCAGGCATCACCAATTCTGCATCGCCTACTTCGCCAACTTTTCCTCCCGGATGGCACACAACATAGCCTGTTGGTAGCGCGTCTATGCCAAATTTGTCAATGTATGGGGCACCACGTAGTTGTTCTCCAACTAAGAAACGCCGGCTGGTAGAATTCATCAGCATCATGAAAGTTATTGCGTCTGCTGCGGGAGATAATGCATGTGAGCCGCCAGGGAACAGAACTACTGGTATTTTCCACATCTCTTCATTGCTATCCGGTGACTGGCTGGCGGCAAAGGCCCGTAATTCAAGACCTTCTTGGATTGCTAGACAAGTTGCATGAACAATTTCATCAGGAGTATTTGTGGAGCCGCCAACAAAGATCATCTCTGAGCCTGCTTCAACTGCAATGCAGGCTCTTTGTGCAGCTATTTCGGGTGTTTGCTTGTCTGGGTCAATCAGGGTAACATGTCGAGTTTTACCGACCTTCTTAGTAACATAAGATAGGATTGACTCTTCATCACGCCTCATTGCACTCAAGCCTTGCTTTATCATCCACCGCATATTAGTTGCGGAGAATATGGTCTCTACGGGGGGAATCACGGTGTTATCAATGAAAACCGTTTGGCTGGGTCATGGCGGAAGTTGGCCCATTCAGACGTTTGCTTTCCCATATGCAAGGCCACAAAAAAACCATTCGCCTCGCATCATTGTGTTCAGTTACCAATAAAATATGGGATTTGGCGCCGCCGTTGTTAATCGGTTTGGCTGTAGATGTCGTTGTTTTACAAGAGGATTCTTTTCTTGCAGGAATGGGTTTTAAAGACCCCTGGAATCAGTTAATCTTGCTTTCTATACTGACCTTTGTCATTTGGGGGCTTGAATCTTTATTCGAATATTTTTATGGAGTATTGTGGCGGAATTTAGCGCAAACTGTGCAGCACGAATTACGGCTGGACACTTTCAATCATGTTCAAAAACAAGGCATGGGGTGGTTTGATGAGCGACAGAAGGGGGATATTTTAGCCATCTTGAACGATGATATTAACCAATTAGAACGGTTTTTAGACAAAGGAGCAAATGATCTTCTTCAAGTCTCTACAACTGTAATAGTAGTAGGTGCTGTGTTTTTATTTATCTCATGGGAAGTTGCTATGTTAGCAATTTTACCAATCCCGTTAATCGTTTGGGGGTCATTCAAGTACCAACGTAGTCTTGAGCCTAAATATGCAGAAGTTAGAGATGCCGCCGGTAAAATGAATGCCTTGTTGGAAAATGATTTGTCTGGTATGTCGACGATTCAATCATTCACTTCTGAGGACATTGAAGTTGCCAGAGTTGGGGCTCTAAGCGAAGCATATCGGCAGGCCAATAAGAAGGCAATACGATTGTCTGCGGCATTTACGCCACTAATTCGCATGGCTATTCTCTGTGGTTTTACCGCTACACTGCTGCTTGGTGGATGGTACACTCTAGAAGGAGTTCTAGCTGTTGGCGCATATTCTGTACTGGTATTTATGACTCAGAGACTACTTTGGCCACTAACTAGGCTAGGAGAGACTTTTGACTTATATCAACGAGCAATGGCCTCTTCTACTAGGGTTTTGGATGTATTAACCTCGGAAATAGAAATTTCTCAAGGGGATTTTGAACCGGAAAAAGCAGCAATTGTCAAGAGTGATATTGAGTTTCAAAATATCGATTTTGCCTACACTAACCGGGATAATACATTCACTAAATTGTCATTAGAAATAATGGCTGGTAAAACCACTGGCATTGTAGGGTCTACTGGTGCAGGCAAGACT
>JAKMFF010000276.1 GCA_022425585.1 Candidatus Poseidoniaceae archaeon | reverse complement strand
CAATTGAATCATCAACTAAGAGGACATTTTTACCGCGGAATTCATCATCGATGGCGTTTAATTTTCTCCTGACTGACTTCTCCCTTAATGATTGACCAGGCATAATGAATGTTCGACCAATATATCGATTTTTGACGAATCCTTCCCTGTATGGCACCTTTAGACTACTAGCCATTTGTAGTGCCGCGATTCTGCCTGAATCAGGAATAGGAATTACGGCATCGATATCGTGATCAGGCCATTCTGATAATATTCTCTCGGCTAATATTTTTCCTTGATTTAACCTAGCCTCGTAAACAGAAATTCCGTCTATTACTGAGTCAGGTCTTGCGAAGTAAACATATTCGAAAATACATGGATTACTCTTGGTCTCTGTAGCACAGACTCTGGAGAACAAATGACCCGATGAAGATATGAATATTGCTTCACCTGGCTTAACATCAGAAACTACTTCGAAACCTAGAGCAGTAATTGCAACAGATTCACTTGCCACAATCCATTCTACGCCTTCTTCTGTATCCCTTTTACCGTAAACTAGCGGCCTAATTCCATTTGGATCCCTAAATGCTAACAAGCCATAACCTGAAATCATTGACACGCACGCATAGCCGCCTTTTACGTAGGTATTTAGGGCAGTTATACCTTTGAATACGGTTTCTATATCAAGGTGTGGTGCACCTTCTATAGAAATATCCGAGGAATACTTAGTCAACTCAACGGCGAGAATATTTAACAAAATTTCTGAATCACTTTGCGTATTCATGTGCCTGTGGTATTTGTTCGACAAGATTTTTCTCAACTCACTAGCATTAGTTAGATTACCATTGTGAGCAATCGATAATCCATATGGCGAATTAACGTAGAATGGTTGTGATTCAGCTTTAGATGAACTTCCTGCAGTTGGATATCTAACATGACCTATTCCTATGTGGCCTTGCAATCTTTGCATGTGTCTGGTGTAAAATATATCTGAAACAAGACCGTTTGATTTCCTAAGCCTAAACTGACCATCATACTCGGTCATTATCCCGGCTGCGTCTTGACCTCTGTGCTGTAGTACTGTCAAACCGTCGTATAGTAATTGATTGATGTGAAAGCCTTGGCGACCAACGACACCTAAAATTCCGCACACAGTTAACCCTCTAAACAGTGAGCAAATGATTGTTTGCAGAGATTGTCGAGTATTGACATATCTAAATCAAGCCTTAGGACGGTGAGTTTTCTTAGACCAACTAAACTTTCTCATCTTTGCAGTAGCGCCGTATCCGCATGAAGCGCATACGCCTTTTTGTTTGTGATAGGCATTCCTGCCACATCTTCTACATCGGATGTGTGTTGTCTTTTGACGTCGACCCATGGATGGTGTACCTTTTGACATATATTCACCTCGATGTTTCGCCCACCTACCAATCCTTTATGAAATAAACGGAGGATGATTTTACTCTTCTTCATAGAATTTAGTTTCACTTATCTTAGATTTTGAATGGGTTAAAGATGAAAATAAAACCCCTATTGCCACTCCAAATGCCAGTAGTACTGCAAAAATTGATACTATTGTATGAGAGATATTGTAAACCAATTGTGCTATTACCGAACCGTTAGCCTCAAGCAACATCTCACCTTGTTTAATAAAAAATATTGTTGCGCCGAAACCAACTAGGATTGCTATGATCATTGAAAATAATGGTGCGAGAGGTCGGTTTCGAGATTCGCCATAGAAGTACATATTACCCAAAAGGAATGTCGAACACAATATGAACGCAGTCAACGTAGAATTAGCAATTCTTGGGTTTATAATATCCGTGGATAAGCCAGGAAAACCATGCATGCTGTAATCAATTGCGAGAATCAGCGCAATAGGGAATAATAATCCTGAAACAACTAATTTCAGAGATGTTTTTTTCGTTTCTCCCATCATTCATCGCCTCCAAGGTTTGACGAAATTATTTTTGCCGAATGCTGCAATTCATTTTCTGTTGGCGGCAGGATTGATTCCGGTTTTGGTAAACTCTTTTCATAGCTGTAAATCACAAGAGCAAAAGATATTATTGCCAACACAGAACCTAGCAGTATACCA
The DNA here is from genome assembly GCA_022425585.1 of Candidatus Poseidoniaceae archaeon. The sequence continues at coordinate 4,346 of JAKMFF010000276.1, read as the reverse complement.
ACCAAATCAGCTACTGAAAGCCAAACATATTTTCTAAATTCATCTGATGATGTTTCGCTGGAATCTATATTCATGGCCGATATGATGAATATTAGAGTTACACCAGACATGAAAAATAAATTTTTAGATTCTGCAGATCTATTATCACCGAGTACTAACATTGCTATTCCAGCTGATAAAGATAAGCAGGATAATGAACTTAAAAAGTTCGGGAAAAATATCAACCAGAATCTGTTGATTTCTCCTGAATCTAGAACCGGAGTTAGGCCACCCCAATGCATGAATGAGAACCAAACCATACCAATAACGAAGAACGTGAATCCCAGATACTTATCTCCTGAAGATAACCGTCCTACAGGAACATTGCCAGAATAAGCCACCATGTATAGACCAAATAGCACAAGAATTGATGGCCCAATTGTAAAGCCAAACAAATGACCTAAATCAGAGGAAGGAGATTCAGGTACCGTCCATGGACTCGCCAATACTAGAATCAATCCAATAATCAGTATAATCTTCCCATTTCTGCTGCTTTCTGTAGATTTTTTTGATTGAGAAATCCATAGACCAACAGGGATTAACGCTAATGGCAGCCAAAACAGTAAGACCGCTTGTAACATATCATCCATGACCGCTGGAATGAAACCGGATTAATTACTTCATCCCTTGTTTGAGGGTGCAGTGGCATGTTTTGTGACATTGCTCCATACGGAGTTTCTAAATACCCGACCTTAGTGGCACGAATGCTCAAGGTGCTACCATGGTCAAGATGCCACGTCAAATCAAGCGTTACAGCCCCTCAGCGGGTAAGCATACCATGCATACTGTTGAGCGTGTCAAGAAGAGGCGTGCTTCTGAATTGAAATGGGGTCAAAGAAGATTCCGAAAGGTTATGGCAGGTTACCGTGGTTTCCCACGTCCAAAACCCGATGGTAGAGAAAAACCAACTAAGAGAGTAAATATCCTATTCAGATGCACTGAGACTGGTAAAGCGCATTATGCACCATGTCAAAGAGCCAAGAAATTCGAACTTGTGGACAAGTGAGGTGTACTAAATGGCTGGTAAATTTATGAAAGTATCATGTAAAGACTGTGGAGCTGAAGTTGTAATTTTCTCTAGAGCAACTAGCAAAATTGCCTGCTCTGTTTGCGGCTCAACTCTTACTTCGCCATCTGGCGGAAAGGCACAACTTGTTGGATGCCGACCTTTAGAAGCAATTGAATGAGGAGGCTGAGCCTCCATGAGCGAAGATTTAATCACTCCTGAAGAAGGAGAATTAGTTGTTGTTACAGTTAAGAATGTCAAACAAAATGGCGTTTACGTAGATTTCGATGAATACCCCGGAATTGAGGGATTCATATTTATTGGTGAAATCGCCAGTGGTTGGGTAAAAAATATACGTTCCTTTGTCCGAGATGGCCAACGCTTAATCTGTAAGGTCATGAGGACTAAAAAAGATGGTTCATCGTTAGAACTTTCTCTAAAGTCAGTCTCTGAAGAACGGCGTAGAGACAGATTACAAGAATGGAAAAATGAGCAACGTTCGAATCAATTACTAAAGGTTCTGGCTGAAAAAGTAGGATGGTCAGAAGAAGTCCGGGATGAGCATGGAGAAGAGTTGACCCTAGCTTATGGTTCTCTATATGCGTCCTTTGAAGAAGCCGCAATGAATGAAGCATCACTTGCTGATGCTGGTTTTGAAGGTAAATGGATTAAAGAATTCGTAGAAATTGCTATTGAAAACATTATTCCGCCATTTGTCGAAATCAAAGGTAGCCTCAATCTTTCGGTGAACTCTGAAAATGGAGTTGAGATAATTCAAGAGGCTTTACTATCTGCTGAAAAGTATTCTTCGGAGCAAGATGAGATTTCAGTAATGTGCTATTATGATGGAGCACCAGAATACCGAATGGTCTTGAAAGCTCCAGATTTCAAAACTGCTGAAGATCTATGGCTTGAAGTATCCAAATCAGTCGTTTCCATAATTGAAGAAAATGATGGACAAGTAGTATGTTATCGTGATTAACACCGAGTCAGTGATAAACAATCACGACTAGGGACAACCATGGCAAGACAATTATTGCAACAATGCGTAGATTGCCAAGATTGGACTTTGGAAAGAATTTGCCCTACGTGTGGTGGCCAAGCAAATGCAGCCGCTCCACTGAAATGGTCACCAGAGGATCAAAGAGCCAACATCCGTCGGAAAATGTACAATGTAGAAGCTCCCGAATGGACTGCAGCGCTACCAGAATTAGAATCTCTTGAAGAGATGCGGTTAGAAATTCTCGAAGAAGAATAACCGCATCGAAAATTACCTTAACAAATAGAGGTTTTAGACTACTTTCAATGTCAAACATTATACCTCGTCTTGATAGCATTTTATTCTCATGAGTTTACTTGTTGAATGGCGTAACGGACATTCTGATATGAATAATTCAAGGCTTTGCCTAATTGCTCTTCCCGGAGTCGGCAATATTGGCAAGGCTGCAGTTGACGCACTAAACGAAACAAATGATGCTGTAGAGGTAGCTAGATTACATCATACAGCACTACCCCCACTGGCTACTCTTGATGATGATGGTTTACTTTCTCCACCACACCTAACAGTTAGAAATATCAAACTTCCAAAAGGAGATTATATTGTCACGATAACTGGGAACTCTCAACCCCTTGAACCACAAAACCAAGGGATTATGGCTAGAGAAATTCTATCTCTACTTCAAGACCAAAAAATCACAGATTCAATTGTGCTTGCTGGAATGGTTGATGAGGCTACCAGAAAAGAAATATTCATTGTCCCTAGTAGTTCACAGTACCGTATAGATTTAGAATCCAAGGGAGCAAATGTTAGGCGTGACGAACCAAGTTCAGGAGCTATTGGAATGGCGGCTCTACTAGCTTCTCTTGGACCGGTATTTGGCATCAATACGGCCTGCGCAATCGCTACCACTGTGGGGGCAAGTGGCGATATTAATGCTTCACAGCAATTATTGATGTCAATTGATAGATGGTTTAAGCTAAATCTGGTAATACCACAAGATGCAAACGAAAAACTCCTTACTAAACTAAAACAAATATCGCCAAATTCAAGTCATGATCTAGTTTCGGAAATGACAGAATCTCATGATGCATTCTACATGTAATGGCGCCGAGAGAGGGATTTGAACCCCCGCGTCTTACGACAGTGGATTTCGAATCCACCGCAATACCGGGCTATGCGATCTCGGCTCATCTGCGCCTTCTACGCCACAGTCATAAGCATGATGCTCTTCGCAGAACCATGTTGATTAAGTTCTACGGCCGTGATGTAGATCAAACCTACCAATCGGAGAACACAGTGAAACTTCGTGATGCATTACTTCAATGTAATATACTGCCATCAACTGTTATTGTAAGTTACCGCGACCAAATTATACCTCTATCAACAATGTTGAGCGAGGATATTGAACTACTTGTAACGACTGTTTCTTCAGGCGGCTAATTTAACGAAGTAAGTGAGCCCTAGAATTCCTGCCAATTTGACCTTTAATTTGATTAGCCCATGCATCTAATTCAATATTTGCCAATAGCACGTAAGAGCCTTCTTCTGCCATATCGTATTGGTGACCCCAATCATTAGCCCAGCCAGATACCTTGATTGAATTATTTTCATTAAGAATCACCATACCTTTTCGGTGCCATTCTCTACCAGTTCTACCAATGCCTCTGCGTTCATATTTGTAAGCAAGCATACCAGCAATATTCCACCGTGCTCTGAATTCTAATAATGATTGAAATACAAGCCCTTCTCCAGATACAAGTACCTCTGCTAATGGATCTACTTTGATAGTCAATTCACCTTTGAAATTTGAAGTTAATATGACATTTTTTAGGAATATCTTTTGCCCCTTGTTTAGTGATTGGGGGTATGTTGGCTTCCCTTCTTGGTTTTTTGAAGCCAAAAAATCAACTCGGGCGCGATTGTTAGCCTGAGACACTTTCATCTCTGGTGGTTTTTCCTCTGGATAGTTAATCGAATCAACGACAACCTCTAAGTTGAACCTTACATTCAAATCCTTAATATCAACAGTATTAATTTGGCTTACTAAACCTGGCACATTAAATTCATTCTCTCCAAGAGAATATTCGTCGCCACTACCGCCTTCACATATCGATTGCCAATCACAACGGTCACATCTAATCATATCTATAGGAGCAGTTGTTGGGATGCCGCCTTCACTAAATCCTCTTAAAGCCATAGGGCTTGCTGGGCATTTTTCTATAGAGGGCGTTTGAAACTTTATATCAAGATATAATTGATTTAATTCGCTTTCCATTGTTGACATTTCATCGATACTAGGAG
>JAKMFF010000272.1 GCA_022425585.1 Candidatus Poseidoniaceae archaeon | reverse complement strand
TTGCAGTAAGTTTCGGAATAGTGATTATTGGACTATTTTTGTTGATTGAGGCATTAAGGAAAGGGGTAAACAATGACGCAATCAGGTTGAGGTTAGCGGAGTTAGATGTCAAGCCGCCAAAGTTTAGTTGGGCATTTATCACCACAATTGGCTTCACTATCCTATTCGCCTTAGCCGGATTACTATACTCTTGGGAATTCCTCACTCCAATGATTTTGCAGTATCTTACCGAAGATGCTCAAACAGCAGGGCTTTCAACAGAATGGCGGCTTTCTGGTTATGTTGGTTTTATTGTAAACTTGGCATTGGCTTGCGTAATTGGATTTCAATCACCGGTAATCACCTTACTTATCCTACGCTTGGGCGTGGTAACAAGGGGTCAAATTAGTCAATTCCGCAAGCACATTTGGTTTACTGCGTTTGTACTTGGTGCATTTTTGTCACCACCAGATCCACTTTCATTATTTTTAGTGGCAATGCCGGTAGTGATTCTATTTGAGCTAGCTATGTTGATTGATAGTATATTCAAGATTTCAAAAACATAACTCGGCTATTGGAATCGCCATACTACCCGGTGTTTGGCCATAACTTTCACCATGGAAATCAGAACCACAGCTCACGGACATTGATTTTTCTTTACAGTGTTGCCAAAGTTCGTAGCGGTAATCATCTGGATGGCTGCGATGAAAGGCTTCAATCGAATCAACACCATTGTCAAAGCAATATTCAACTAACTCTTTAGGAGGTATCCCATAGTAAATTGGGTGGGCTAAAGAGGTAATTCCACCGCATTTCTTGACCATGTCCACCGCTTCTTGAATGGTTGGCTTTGGCTGAATTACATGGCCAGGTAATCCGTCTCCAATCCATAATTCAAAGGCTTCTTGTTTTGACTCAACATAGCCTTTTTCTACCATAACTTCTGCAAGGTGAGGCCGACCAATTGAGCCTCCTGCCTTGCTAGAAACTTCAGAGAATTCAATTGGCATACCTAACTCAGTTAACTTTTCAATCATTTTTCTCATGCGGGGAATTCTATTGTTTTGTAATGGTATCAACCACTCTGCAAAAGTGCTATACAACGCGTCATCTGGTGTTAGACCTGGGAAATAAGCGAGTAGATGCCATGATTTAGATCCCCTATCGCGATTTCTTAATTCAAGTTCATCAGAATTTGCAGAAAGGCCACACTCACAAGTGATTTCTACCCCTGGAATAAAATTAATTCCTAGTTTTGCAGCAGCAGTATAAGCATCTTTCCAGCCTGAAATAGTATCATGGTCGGTTAATGACCAGTTCTTGACAGCATTTCCAGCCATCAGTTCTGCTACATGGTCAACACTATGTTCGCCATCACTATTGGTTGAATGGCTGTGAAGGTCATAGTCTTGAGTCCACATGTCACAGACGAAGTAATGGGTACTTTTGAACTTATGATTAAAACAGGTCATCTAGATTAGGTAGTTCAGGGGTTGATGAGTCACTATTTTGATTATCCAGTAAATTATCTATCTCAGATAGGTCTGGAAGAGGTACAGGTGTCGAGTTTACCTGTATTGGAATCTCGTTTAGTAAGGTGTCTATATCTGTCATTGGCGGTAATTTATCTTCAGTAGTATCCTCAATTTTTACCACATCTGGTAAGTCTGGTAAATCGGGGGTTGTTTGTTCGACCATAACATTAGTTTGCAAAGCCGGCAATGGGACATTATTTGATTGGTCAGTATTGTTTTGTTTGACCCTTAGGGCAGGCACATCTAACATTTGCTCAGCATGTCGATGAGGTGCTGGTAATTGTTCAGCCATCATCTTTGCATCTTGGCCTAGTTTTCCGGAACTCAAGGTTCCAATCGCACTATCAATTTGTTGTGCATTAATATCTGCTTTGGCTCCAATGATGCTTTCGATTATGCTTTTAGTTTGCAGATTTTCTGCTTTAGTTGACCCATCTGTGGTATTGGATTTAGTTGGTGTCTCTTCCATTGCAGCAAGTTGCTCTTCAAGAGTTGGGCTGTCAGAAAATGTCGGTATTTTACGTTCTTTAGATGAAATAATGCTAACGATTAGAAATACAGCAGCAAGACCTAATCCAACATATTCTTCGATGGTAAAACCGGGGTTTTTTAGCAAATTCAGTTTCAAATTAGTTGCTGTAACAATTATTGACAGAACAGTAAGTATCCTGCCGGCATTTGCCAGTCTTGGTGCTATCTGCTCCATGGTTGTGGACAGATGTAAGGTGGATATGATGTTTACCTTCAAAACTTGAATTCGGCAGCGCGTACGGTATTTTCCATCAACATGGCAACAGTCATCGGTCCAACGCCACCTGGAACTGGAGTAATCCATGAAGCAACCTGGCTAGCCGACTTCTCCACATCACCCACAAGAATATAGCCACGCTTAGCATTTGCATCACTAACCCTGTTTATACCTACATCAACTACGACTGCTCCTGGTTTTATCCATGATTTCTTGACCATGTTTGGCCTTCCAACAGCAGCTACGATAATATCTGCGTTCAAACATTGTTTTGCTAGATCTGCGGTTCTGGAATGTGCTATTGTGACAGTTGCATCTGCACCTCTAGATGCCAGTAAAATTGCTTGTGGCATACCAACATTTCTTGAACGGCCAATTACCAATGCTTGCTTACCTTTTGTTTCGATTCCCGCCCACTCAAGTAATCGCATTACTCCATTTGGAGTGCAAGGAATCAAGCAATCATCTCGTGATTGAACCAATCTGCCCAGATTCACCGGATGGAATCCATCAACGTCTTTTAGCGGGTCAATCAAGTCGGTTAGCAATTCTTCATTCATGTGATTTGGTAGTGGGGACTGAATTAAGATTCCATGAATAGAACCATCATTATTTAATTCCTTAATTACCTTGATGAGTTCAGTTTCGCTTGATGTCTCTGGCATCTCGATGTGAGTGCTTTTGATTCCTAAACGCTCGCAAGCACGGATTTTAGCGCCAACATAAACATGACTTGCCGGATCGTCTCCAACAATTATTACCGCAATGTGCGGGCTTATACCAGCAGTTTGGCATTTCTCAATGCGTTCTTTTAGTGACTCTTCAACGGCAGCAGCACATGCTTTACCGTCTAATATTTCAGCCACCATGTCCTTGCGAGTCGCCTTTCTTTATTGATTATTTGCGTGGTTATTTCAACCCGCCACCAATGTGGTTTTCATTACCAGGCACGGTGGCAAAGAGTCTAGAATCATCACTGAAGGATTTGAATTCTATTGAATTTCCAGACGGGTCATCGATAAACATTGTAGCCTGTTCACCAATTTTTCCCGGGTAACGTACATGGGGTTTTAGCCTAAAAACAACGTTTTCATTGGATAATTTATCACGTAAATTGTGCCACTGTTCCCATTCCATGACTACGCCAAAGTGGAATGGTGGTACTTGTTTCCCGTCAACTTTGCCACTTTGTGAAAAGTTGGGCATTTGCTTAACAAGATGAGCAACTATTTGGTGGCCATAGAAATTGAAATTAATTGACTTCGGGGTTCTTCTACCAATACTACAACCTATTGTATCAACGTAAAATTCTTCGGTTAACTCAAGACTAACCACTGGGAAAGCCAAATGAAATGGTCGCATAATACCACTAATTAGTCCACAGTTAACTGTTTTTGTGGAGCCAACGGAGGGACTCGAACCCCCGACCGTCAGATTACAAATCTGAAGCACTACCAGCTATGCTACGTTGGCGACGCCCTAGCCAAACAACAATCATTCATCAATGAAACGGATGATTTGATATATCTTGGGTATAATATCGAGGGGCAATTCAAAGAACATGATTCACTTAGACATGCCATGTCCGATGATACGGCAAATGCTTTCTTGAATGATTTTGCTCAAACTAAGCAAGGCAACGATACGATTTTCGCTTGCTGGGCCAGATATCAAGCTGCCGTTGCTGACGGGCATGATGCAGTGAATGGAACAATTGGTGCACTACTTGAAAATGATGGTAATCTGGCAATTAACCAGACGGTAGATGCCTTTGTTCGTAACTCACCTCCCATCGAAATTGCCGCTTATGCACCGCTGAAAGGGTTACCAGAATTTCTTGACTTGGCAGTTACTCTAGCACTTGGTGATGCTCGCAGTGAATTAGAAAACATCGGTGTGCATCATACTGCTACAGCCTCACCGGGAGGTTCAGGAGCGCTATACTTAGCGGCTGCTAATTTTGCTGACCGAGGTAGTAAAGTCTTGTTACGTGACCGTCATTGGGGCCCCTATGATGGATTTCTAGCAGGTTGTGATTTAGGCATTGAGACTTATCCATTGCTTGGAAGCAATAATTCAACAGTTGATGTTGACTCAATCACTAGTAGTCTTGACAATTTGGCTAAACAGCAATCTAAAGTAATGTCATGGCTAAATGACCCCGCCCATAATCCAACAGGTCTGTCACTAAATGCCAAAGATCGCCGTGCTGTTTTACAAGCATTTTCTGATATGGCTATGGCTCACGAAAATGTTGGCTTTACCCTGCTTATCGATGCAGCATACCATTTGTATGCTAAAGAACCACACGGTTGGGCTGAAACCATCACTGATGCATTACATGATGGAATGAGTTGGCCAGCAAATCTTTTGATTACTTTTGCCATTTCGTTATCCAAATCTCACACCATTTATGGTCTTAGAGCCGGTGCACTGGTTAGTATTCATCCAGATGAATCAGTAGTCGATAGAATCACCACGGTAATGGGTGTTACAGGTCGACAAACCTGGTCTGCAAGTTCTCGTCTAGCGCAATATTCAATCGCTCGTATTCACGCTGAGGAAGAATCAGGTGATGCTTGGTCGCTAGAACTCGTTAGACTGACCGAATTATTAGCGCAGCGTCGTAAACTGTTTATTGAAGAATGTGCTAAAAATGGCGTCCCAATTAATCCAACTCATGACGGATTTTTCGCTTGGCTGGAACATGATGATCCCAAATCTGTGGTCGACTCATGCGCAAATGACCAAGTCTACTTAGTACCGCTTAAAGGCGGAGTTAGAATTGGTTTGTGTGCCATACCTACCGAGCAAATTGCTAAAGTTGCTAACTCTTTGAGAGACGCTCTACAGTGAGGTTAGTAAAATGTCTAGATACCCGCGAGAAAATTTTATTCTCTCGGGATTTATTTGTATTGCTTTTGGAGCCTTTTTCACTGTGGCAGGAGTCTATACGCTGGCCTCTACAGTAGGAGTATTAGGAATAATATTGTTCGTCTTTGGTATGAGTTTGAAATCTAAACTCGGGATGTCAGATTCTGCTATTAGGGAATGGAGACCTGATGAAGGTCAACTACCAGATGCTGGCAGAGTAATGTATCGTGTTGATGTTACTATGGACGAGCCAATTGAATCAACAATCGTTTGTGGACCGTGCGGGAAAATCACCGTCCAGCCCGGTCCTAGACCTGATTGGTTTACCTGCCCTAGTTGTCAAGTTCAGTTGTGGACTGCTGAAGAAGAGTAGAAAGTGAAAAAAATCGGCAAATCTAGGCATAGATTTGATAGCACTACTTCGCTTCGTTGTGTCATGGACGCCTCAAATCTTGTCAATACTGAGCGTAGGATGCTCCGTGTATTGCAGGACGACCCCGAATCAAATTGGTCGCTTGAGGAGGTTTTGAAAGCATGTGATTGGACAGACCAAGCAGTCGTAGTTGGTGCAGGACAAGGCTTGGCGGACAAGAAACTAATCCAGGTAATTGAACAAAGTCAAATCGAGGTGAAATTAGCTGCTCAAGGGCAGTTGGCAATCGACAATGGGTTATTGGAAGCACGTCTGTTCAATTGGTATCTTGAATCAAATGACCCATCAATGAGTAATCTACAACAATCATTTGAGAAGCATGAGGCTGGTCCAGGCATTGGTTTGCTGAAAAAGTTAGGAATTTCTATGCAAGCAGGTAAATTTCATTGTGATGACGACGCTATAGTCGAGCAACAGATTGCTGAAAGAACTAAATTTCTAAACGCATTACCCTGTTCACAAGATGAAGCAGATGCTGAATTATTAGAACATTTCAAAGGCAGAAGAAATTTTGTTGAATTAGTTATTACGACTACTCGAACCTGGAAGATATCAAAATCAGGTTTAAAGATAGACAAAAAGGACTTAGTCGAAACTGAAGTGATAAACGAAATAACTCCAGAACTGCTGCAAAGTGAAAATTGGAAGAATGCCGAATTTAGGGCTTTTGATGTAACTTTGGAATCAACAACACCAAGAACCGGCCGCAGTCATCCAATGCAGTCTTTAATTGAAAGAATCCGTCATATTTTCTTAGAAATGGGCTTTTCAGAATTAGTTGAAGATTATGTTCAATCGGCAGGTTGGAATATGGATGCGTTATTTATTCCACAAGACCATCCAGCAAGAGAAATGCAGGATACATTCTATCTTGATAATCCTAAATCCTTAGAACTCCCAGAAGAATTAATGCAGACTTGGTCTGCTATACACCGAGTTGGTGGAGAAACTGGTTCGCTGGGTTGGGGTGGTGAATTTTCTAACGAGATTTCACAAAAAGGCTTACTTCGAACACATACTACCGTCAATACCATACAACATTTAGCAGCAAATCCGAAAGAACCTTGCCGCATGTTTACCGTTGATAGAGTCTTTAGAAAAGAAGCAATTGACCGAACACATTTGCCTGAATTCCACCAAATTGAAGGAATAATTATGGAAGAGGGAGCTAATCTTCAGATGCTCGTTACTACTTTGAAAACCTTCTATGCTAAGATGGGTTATCCTGAGGTAAGAGTTAGACCAGCTTATTTCCCTTATACTGAACCTAGTTTGGAAATTGAAGTCAAGTGGCGTGGCAAATGGCTAGAGTTAGGCGGTGCTGGAATCTTTAGGCCAGAAGTGACTGAACCACTCGGAATCCAACATCCAGTTCTTGCTTGGGGTATGGGTCTTGAGCGATTGGCTATGCTGGTACTTGGGCTTGATGATATTAGACAATTATACATTTCAGACTTAGAATGGTTGCGAAATCAACCGATTATCTAATTGTCCATTATAGGACTATTTTCAAGTGCTGGTAATATCTGCATACGCTATGGGAATGCTGAATACTATGGATTTAGGCGTGTTTAAACGCTTAGAGACTTGGAAAGCATTTGCTATTGCTGCAGTTATGTTTGTCAGCATTTCCTTTGCCGCATTATCGATGTTTGACAGCATGGACGACATTTTTCAATCTGATGCCGAGCCAGAACCTATTCCTAACATGGTCTTTGAATCATTAAACCGCACAGATATTGAAACTGGTTTAGTAAATGAGACAGGTTGGTTTAATTTAGATGATTTACGTGGCTCTATCATAATTTTAGACTTCATGGCTCATGATTGTAGCAACTGTCATGCGGTTCAGTATCATCTAGAGGACAACATGGCTAATTGGTCAGAAATGGCTAGCGAAAACAACAAAAGTTTCCACATCGTTGCTTACGGAAGTTGGTATGGTGAAGATATAGCATATCTAAATGAATCAGATGACCGGTATACAGTGCCACTGTATCCCACTGGCATGGGTTATGATGATTCAGCAATACTTGCCAATGGCGACAGGGTAGATCCTGTCAGATTGTTCACTACAGCAGGGGCAGGACAAATTCCTGTAGTAATGGTAATTGATGAAGAAGGCTACATAATTGAACGTCAAGCCACAGGTTCACCTACAGATAAATGGGACTCATT
>JAKMFF010000263.1 GCA_022425585.1 Candidatus Poseidoniaceae archaeon | reverse complement strand
CGCCATGACCAAGTGGAAGAACCGAGATGAAGTTACCAATACTGAGGAATTAATCCGGTGTATTGATCATCCTGCCACGTCGATTCTTGGCCACCCAACAGGACGGATTTTACAAGGCAGAGACGGCTATGAAGTAGACATGTTTGCCGTAATTGAACATATGGCTGAACATAATGCCGCGGGACGAATGAAAGCTGTTGAGTTAAACGCCAGCCCGTATCGATTAGATTTAGACTGGCGCTTGTGTAAATATGCTAAAGCCAACAATGTACCAGTGATTATCAACCCTGACGCTCACTCTGTGCGTGGTTTGGCTGATGTCGCTTATGGCGTGATGGCTGCTAGAAAGGGCTGGCTAGAATCAGATGATATCCTAAATTCACTATCTGGAGACGACATGACCAAGCGCTTGTCTTGAACATACATTGATGAAAGGCGAGGATGTGGAAAGTATATGCGAACATTGCGTACTGCTATCATGGGAGCCTCAATGGTACTGCCTGGAATGTTTCTCGCACTACTCATTTGGTACATCGCAGGAAAACCAACTACTGAACCATTGGAGACACTTATCTGCAATGTAATTCCAATGATTTCCATCGCTTTAGGCCTAGTATTTGGCTGGTTGACTGGCGGAGAATATGAACAGTGAGTGATTACCGTGGCAGAGGAATTTGAGATAACCCAATGGGAAGATATTGTCAGCAAATTCACAAAAACTTTCAATGGCCTTGGTACGGTCTTACACAATGAAAAAATCGCTTCGTTTACTTCAAAAGCACCAGATGTTGAAACCGGAATTGCCATCTATTCTGACGGCCAATTCTCAGCCGCAATGCCACTACATGGCATAGACTCAGTGGTGAAAAAGGTGATTTTTAATCATGAATCAATCACCCTAAAAGGTGATTCAATCGATTATACTTACCGGATTCCACCGCAGATACTCAAACGCCGAGGCGAGTGAATGAAACGCAGCGAGAAAGCTGAAAAAATCGCAGTAATGCTAGAAGAGTTGTACCCTGAAACTCCGGTTCCTCTCGACCACGAAAATGCGTTCCAGTTACTAGTAGCAGTGCTAATGAGTGCTCAAACCACGGATTTGAAAGTCAATGAGGTCACTCCTGCTTTGTTCGCCAAGGCACCAAATGCCAAAGAAATGGCTAAATTACCGGTTGAAGTGATTCTAGCCGATATTCGTCAGGTCGGCCTTGCACCGACCAAAGCCAAGAACATTAGACGAATGTCAGAAATGCTCATGGAAACTCACGGTGGAGAAGTACCTGCTTCATTTGCAGCATTAGAGGCATTGCCTGGAGTGGGTCATAAAACGGCTGGCGTAGTCATGGCTCAGTCATTTGGCGTACCGGCTTTCCCTATCGACACTCACATACACCGATTAGCCGCAAGATGGGGTTTATCCAATGGCAAGAATGTCGATAAAACAGAAAAGGATTTGAAAGCCGTATTTCCAAAAGAATTGTGGAATAAATTGCACTTACAAATTATCTTTTTTGGTCGTGAATACTGTCCGGCAAGAGGTCATGATCTAACCACATGCCCAATCTGCTCATGGACTGCTACCAAGAAACGTATCAATGAAGAGATGAAACGTTAATCACAAAATCGACAGGTTTGCTGCTGCTATATTACCAACCAGCAATACACCAGTGATGACTGCAGTGACTCTTACTGCTGTGTGATGGGCATCGCCTTGATTAGCCTCACGTAACAGCGCATAGGCAATTAGACCTATGCCCACAGATTGTAGCATGCTGGATAACGCACCTAGGCTGGTGCCTAGCTTTTCATGAGAAAACTGGTCTTCTGCGTATTTGGTAGCATCCTCATAGTCTGCTGGATTAGGTGCTCCAACTAAATCTGTAACCTGAGCAAACATAGCACCAATTACAATAATTACAATGGCAATCATTAGCCATTTACTGAATGAGTAGGTGCCATATTTGTCTAAAAATTTCGGCTGAGGTTGGTATGCAGCCATTGGTTGCATCGGCTGCATGGGTTGGATTGGTTGTGGGTTTTGGGCTTGTACAGGGGGACCGGGGGCCGGTTGCATAATATCCAATTGTGGAATCAATCTATAATACTTGACAATCATCAAACCGAGAATATCGATGACGCAGCGTCAAGAATCAACGCGGTTAATAATGAAGTTAGACCGGCAATCCATAGGAAGGAAATAGATTGGCCAAGAGCACTGGTAAAACCGCCGCCACGTAGCCTGGTAGCAATCAATGAAACTGCTAAAACTTGAATCAGTATCAATACCGATACTACGATTTTGAACATCCGGATATTTTCTCCAACCGAACTTGCGTCTTCCATTACAGGTAAAGCCACACCACCACCGAAGTCTGACAATGCTGAAACATCGGTATCAACCAGACCACTGGCAACACCAGCAATTGCGTCACCAAGTTGTAGAACAATGGAAATTGTCACGTTTAGGCTGGTTACGCTGGCAATTAGTAAACCAATGGCGACACCCCACATGGTGCTAGCAGACAATCCGCGACGCCTTCTTAGCCCGAGTAAACTACCCACCGAGCGACTGACCATTTCAGCGGTTTCAGCTGGCTTGCCTGATGATTGTGAGCCCTCAATATAGATTCTCATGTACCTTGAGATAACCGAAGAATTGGTATCGGCGTTGAAGTAATCCCAAGCACGGTCTGAATCAATCCTTGTTGACAATCGCTTTTCTAATCGGTCTATTGATGAATCTAGACGACCAAAATCAATTCCTCTTAGCGCCTTTATGGTCGCTGATGGTTCAGCCGACCTCGCTTGAGCAGTGCCGCCAAGCGCCCGAATAAAATCCGGATATGTTTCATCTCGACGCAGCACCATACCTTCTTCTCGCCTAATCATCAGAGATGGGAATAACATTGGAGTAAGAGGTATGGCGAAAATAAGTAGGCCGAACTTGTCCCATTGATCGCTAAGAACATTCCAATTGCTGATGACTACCAGCGACATAACTACTGACAATAGCGCAGTAAATGAACCGGCAATCAAAAATGACCGTCTGAAATTGATTCTAAAGGGTGTATCCATCTCATCCCTAGCAAAGGTTTGATCCTCTGGAATAGTTGACCTAAACGCGAACACAGCCCCTATCTGAACTACAGTGAAAACAAAACCCGCAAGCAGTAAAAATCTGATGCGGCTAAACAGTTCAATTGGCTCTGCGTCAGGCGTACCAACTTCGAATAGTACCAGATGAATCCCGGCGATAACCAAGGCAAATAGACCTGCAGATACCAGGGAGACATAGATTTCTTTCATGGTATCTACTGATTCTAATCTAGTATCGTATAATGTAGTGTACTGTTCTGCGACAGTTTCTTGTTCAGCACGCATGAACTCATCAATTGGTTGTCCAGCTTCAATGGAGAAAGCCATCCGGTCCAAGAAATCAGTCCACAACGGGCTCGGGCTTTGATGAGCCACAATTCTTGCCGCTTCAGGAAGCGATGTATGCCATTTGTCAACTAGAGTCTCTATGCGCTTCACTTCAGAGGCTAATTCTCCATAGTCGCTCATTTGTTTAAGGATATCAAATATTGATTTTGCACCAACTTCACCTAGTGACAATATACCCATACGGGTGATGAACATGTGCATTTCTTTCTCAATTAGCGTTGCAGATCTTTGAACTTCAATCAAAGGAAAGGCGATTGCCGCCAATGCAGTAATTATAGGAAATACCAATATCATCAAGACGCCTGCAAAGCCCTGAAATAGCGCACCGTCGCCAAGCCCACCGGTAAGAAAAATGATCGATAAAGCAGCTACTAAACCGGCAAATCCTGCACCGCCGACAAAAATAATCAGGAAACGCTGAATCGGCATTTCGAGACGACGAATTGCTACTTGCCAGACAGGCATTCTTTCCATAATCAAATCTCCTAGCCGTGATTAATACCTGTCCAACTATCAATTGCTCGGTTAAATGCCTCAAAGCCATTATTGTAGTATATTCCGAGTAAGTCAAACACATCGTCATAGTGAGTTAAATCTCTATCAGCCATTTTGTCAAGGGCTGCTGCTCTTGCCAGCATCTCATCATAGATGTCACGCTTGTTGGCAAATCCTGCCATTGCGGCAATTTTATTCTCTAGCAAATGGCTTTGAAACATACCACGAAAGTAGTGTTTATCCTTGACTGGGTCCCATTCGAACATACCTCTGGTCAATACACCATCACTATGTTTATTGTAACCTATGACCTCATCAATTCCAGTTACTCTTCTAGCAATACCGCCACCTGGTGCCTCGACAACTTCTTGAAAAATTGCGAAGTTCAAGTTGTCGAAGAACCGAATTGGTACATTGATTGGGTCACCAGTAAATCTCTGAATCATCTTTACGATAGACGATGCGTGGAATGTGGCAATTACTGGGTGACCTGTTTGCATCGCCTGGAACGCAGTAGCCCCTTCAACACCACGTATCTCACCGATAATGATGTATCTTGGTCTGCTTCTAAGCGCAGCTTTGAGCAGGTCGAACATTTCGACACGAGACTCTTCATTCTTAGAATCTCTAGTTACTAGACGTTGCCAAATCTTGTGTCTTACTTTAACCTCAGGCGTATCTTCTGCCGAGTAAATTTTGACGTTGTGGTCGATAAATGGTAAAATAGCATTCAGTGTAGTAGTCTTTCCCGATGCTGTTTCTCCAGAAACCAGTACCGACATACCGTACTCTAGGCAAATCCAAATGTAGGCAGCAACTTGTGAAGAAATCGTACCCCACTTGATTAGTTGAATAATTGAAATAGTTTCCTCGGCGAATTTACGGATGGTGAATGATGGACCAAGCATCGATACATCATCAGAGAATATGATGTTAATACGAGAGCCGTCGAGTAATGCTCCGTCAATAATTGGCTTATTGTCAGATACTGGGCGGCCAATACGCTCAGACATCGCCCGCAAATAACGGGATAACAGTTCACGCTCACGGAACCTGATGTTGGAAGTTACCATGCCGAATACCTTGTGATCCATGTGAATATGCTTGAGACCAATAGAGTGTATATCTTCCAGCATCTCATCAGAAAGTAGTGGTTCTAGTGGTCCATTTTTAATTAGGTCGCGAATAATAATGTATTCCAACCTAGCTCTTTGTTCAGGAGTGACAATTACACGTTTGTCATCCATCCCAATCATTTCCCAAAGTCGTCCTTGACGACGAGGGGCTGCGCTGACATCGCTTTCTAGTACAGTGTACCGGTCTACCATTTGGGTAAGGATATTTTCAAATTCCCCGTCTGTGGTGAAAGTTGGCGCTGTTGGCGCCTCTTGGAGAAGCGTCTCGACTAAGTCACGACGCATGTTTTCTTCCTCTTCTGTAAGTTGCGGCTCTAGACCAAACCAAAGAATTTCTCCGCCGCTACCGTCATCATCTTCAGGTGGTTCGTAAATGTGAATAAAAATTGGCTCTTTGGCCAAATAAATTAGATTCAATGGTCGTTCTTTCTTTGCATCCCTATCGAGTGGCCCATAGTAAATAGGACGCGTGCCGTATCTTGATTCGAAATCTCGAACCCAATCGGCAACGTGGGGATAAGCAGCCATGACGCTATTGAGGTCACCTTTTGCAAATCGATCTTCGTCAGCCATGATAACACCCCTCAACTGACCGCCGTGATATCAACGATGAAGCCCATACTCGGCTCAACACGCCAGCCAACGCTAGTTTGAACCGGCCCTGCGGCTCTTAAGAATCTAGTAACGACAATGTTTCTCTTCAAATCTCCACCGATAAGTGCAGTGGACAAATCTAGTACTACTTCTGCCGATGCGCGC
Source organism: Candidatus Poseidoniaceae archaeon (assembly GCA_022425585.1). The sequence goes on along the minus strand of JAKMFF010000263.1, from coordinate 3,091 downwards.
ATGCTGTGTAATAATTTATGATCCATTTCATCAGGATCGACACATAACATAATCGAGCGACCATCTGCAGTAGTCTTACGTAATTTTTGCATTAAGTCGAATCTTTGCTTATCATCTAAACCGTCATCCATCAAAGCACTGGCTGAATCTAGTATTACTACATCTGCTTCTTCTACTGCTTCACTTTGCAATACTTCTTCAAGACCAACGTCATCTCGGGCATCTGCAACAGTACCAAATCTAGAGAATACCATCAAGCGGCCTTCTCTCAAGGCATCAGTTACTCCGTAACCAATCGATTCCATTTGCTCAATCCAGCCTCTAGTAGTCAATTCAGTAGTGACCACAAGAATCTTTACGCCATTATGTAACATGCCGTGGACCAGTCTTTGTGAGATCAACGATTTACCGCCACCCACTAACCCTTGAATGACATAGAGTGACCTGTTTGGTAATCTTAGACCCATCGTGTCAGCAAGCGAATCTGTTTCTACATCAAATGCAAATCCATCTTCAACAGGTTTGTGCGGAAAGTTGAGCGGGTCGTCAGAGTTCATTTAATCTCGCCTCCGTAGATTTAGTGTCGGTTCCAGTTTGACCAAACGTGATTTCAGACTGAACGACAACTGTCAGACTTATGTCTGTATCATCAGCGTAACCCCAGTTTCCTTGCAATTGAACTTCCAATAAATCATCTGAATCCCAATCGCCGGGGTTTGGCAACACTGTTGTTGTTAAATCTGTACTTGAAATAGCCACGCCATCTAGTTGAACAAATACTGAAGTTATATCGAGTAAATATTCTCCTGTGTTTTGTAAATAGAAGGTGATTGTTTCATCCAAACCACTAGTATCATATGCTACATTTGAGACATCTCCAGCAAAGTCAAACGACGTTTTTGCATGTGCTTCATCGCCTTTTCTTTGCTGTTCCATACTGCTAGCTAAATCCCCATATTGAGAGATTAATACTGCTGAAACAGTTCCTGAAATCAGCAGTGCTGTTGCCAAGAAAATAAATGATGATGCTCCACCGTCTGCCATTTTAATACCTCACACTAATGCTCTAGTCACGCTGTAACCATTAGCAGATAACGAAATCTTCTCAAATACAGTATTTCCTAATCCACGCCATTCTATACTTACAGTATCTCCCGAGTAAATATTATCAGAAGGAACTGATGGAGCCAGCACCGCTAGTTTGGTTGGTTCTTGACCATCCAAAAATAACCATACTTCTTCCACTGGAACAATTACTGAACCTGTATTAGAGAAACTTGCGTCAACCACAGTGGTCCTTGCTAATACAGACAGAGCACCGTTAGTTGCACCGGGTGGTGGGTTATCTATCACAATAGTTGGGTCGGACGAGTAATCCCCATGGTCGGTGATAGACCATGATATAATTGACCCCGTGCTATTTACTGTGAAACTTCCCGTAAATCCACCTGCTTCTAATGTGCTAAGTGTACCGTTTAGGTATCCATCTCCTGCGTCGTCTATCTGCAAACTTGTTACTGCACCTAGTGCTATATCTGCCACATCTATGGTGAAGGTTGGTAATGGTTCATTGGCCGAATCCAGAGTATCTAATGATGAGTCCACTCGAATATCGATGACATTTACGGCTAACGCAAATACCACCATCATCGAGGTGCCCACTATCAGCCCTCCAATTCCAACCGATGCACCCATTCTATTCTTCTCCTCTTAGTTGCTTTACTTGTCGCCAAGATGTCACTAATGCTGAAAATGTCAGTAATTCACGATGCGGAAGATGATCTTCCAAAGCAGCTTCTGCTTCCCCTGGGGTTGCAAGTTGAACAATCGCTAGCACTGCATTACCTTCATCTTGAGTTAACATACCTGAGTTAATGGCTTTTTGAGCGAAATTAACCGCAGCCATACCAGACATATGATCAAGCAATAATGCTGCCACTGTTGGTGCTCCAACCTTGTTGTTATTTGCTGTAGGACCTGTTGATGGGGCTACGAGGAATGGATTTGCTGCTAAAGCTTGCGCTTCATACAACTCTACCAATGGTGCCTCGTCTTCTGCCATCAAACGATTAACTCCTGCAGCAGGAATTACTTCACCGCTTGCAGTGATAATTGTATCTCCAGCGCCGATTTCTGCTTCATCTGAATCATCATGAACAATTGGATTCCCTTCTTGGTCAACCTTTTGTCCTTCAGGACTAAAGGTCATGCTTTCCTCAAGGCGTTTTTCAACCAATCCTAGTACATCCTCGACCATATCGAGGCGACTACTGATCAATCGCTCCAACCCAGATGTGTCAACTTGAGCATTAACTTGTGCAGGTTGTGCAGGAGCCATGGTTTGTGTAACCGTTGGCACGCTACCAATACTGTTCAGTTTAGCCCTCGTTGGACCTGGGGATATCGTCCACGCATCTTCTTCAGTCAGTTCGCCTTCTTCAGGGAGAGGGACTTGTTCGATTGCCACGTTGGACAAGATTTTAAGTCGCTCTTCACTTAATTCAGCGTCTGCATCTCGGATATTACCTGTGTTATTACTAAATGGCCAGGCCATTAGTATACCTCCTTGCCGTCGAGAAATGGATTCTCAACAGCAAGCGACATCAGATAATTGGTGCGCCGTCAGTTCGGTCATCGATTTGTAGAACTTCGTAAGTCGAACCTGCACCCTTTATGTGAATAAAGACAGGTATAGACTCTTCTGTATTACATGCGGCTGCTCCGGCTATTTGCATAGCATACCCAGTATCAGCAGTCATGGTACCAACATCGGTAATACCGTCAGCAATGGTGTCCATTTCTTCGACAGCTACGCCAACGCCACCTAACTGGTTATTTGGTGTAGTTCCACACTGCATTTGGACAATGATATCTGTTGTTGGGACATCTTCGCTACCCGCTGCTAGTTTAACCATTAGCACATAGTTATCGTTACCCTGGTCATCTAAATAGCCACCAAGAACATTTATTTTTGCTCTTAATTCACTAGCAGTATCATCACCAGTTTTTTGTGCATTTTGTTGAAGTTTTTCCGCTGTTTGAATGATTACTGCAGAAGCAACTGCAGCAACTAAAATCAACGAAATAAATA
>JAKMFF010000249.1 GCA_022425585.1 Candidatus Poseidoniaceae archaeon | reverse complement strand
GGTATAGATATTCGAGGAGCCAGAGTTGATTTGACCAACTATTAATTCAAAACCAGCATCACTAGCCGCACCCATAAATTCTGAGAATATTTCAGGCAAATCTAATCCAGTAAAATTTTCAATATCGGGGTTAACACTGTTCCAATCATATTCGACTCCATAGTAAAATTCGGTCGTTTCGGTAGGCGGGGATGCGTTGACACTGCTTAGAGGTCCTACGCTGACAAACAATATTGCCATTACCCCAACAATCATCTTACTATTCATACTCGTCTTTGACATGAGTTAACCATAGAACAGGCGGACTTAATACTATTGCACTTGGCTTTTCATATTGACAGGAAGCGCTTACATTGGCTGGATTGATGGTTAATAGAGCCAATGCCGGTGCAAATTAAAATCAAAAAACCTGCCATTACGCGAGCCATATCTGCCCTAGTTTAGATGTTAGATGTTTCTAAGTATATCTTGTTGTAATATCGATATATACTCAGTGTTACAAGGAGTATTCATGGGAGACGACAATCTTCTCAAAGGATTTGGCAAAGCATATCTCAGTTATGCTAAGTGGATTGTCTTACCATTTGTTGTTATTCTAACACTTGAAATAGTTATGAATTGATTGATTGCACCAAATTGCAACAGTTCTTTACATTCAGTTTATTTTACAAAACAGGCTCGCAGTACAACGATTGGTGCTCGTGCCGGGATTCGAACCCGGGTCGACGGGATGAAAACCCGCAATGATGGACCTGGCTACACCACACGAGCGACAGCCCACCGACCAACCACCTGTTCATAACAATTCGCCTTAACAACGAGGTAAATTTACTCTGTAACTTGACTATTTACATCGCCGAGTTTGGACCACCATGACCACACTAAATAGCCAACCAGGCCGAAAGCAATCATTCCTAGAGCGATGAGAATTTCATTATCTAGGAAGGCATTGATGGTATCGAGAGCTTTCTGGCCGTAAATGCCGATGAGTAAGGCTTCAAGGCCGAATCTAAGACCTCTACCAAATAGTCCGGCGATGATAAAAGAGCGCTTATCCATCTCACCCATTCCGGCAACCCAACCAAATACTTTGTATGGAATTGGCGAAAATGCCGCGATGAATATTCCTACAGTACCGTATTTTGTCGTCAAAGCCTCTAGTTTCGTAACGTGCTTTTGCTTAGCAAAGCGGTCCAGCAATTGTCGGCCCCAGCGCTTGCCAATTAGATAACCAACGTAAGAGCCAGCAACTGAGGTTAGCGTGACTACTAGAAAGTACCACATGACTAGTGGTTTATTGTCCATCGCATCATACAACATGGGTAAGTATACCAAATCTGGCGGCAATGGTTGGATGATTGCTTCAGTAAAAGAGACTAGTCCAAGTACTGCCGAATTAGTCCGGTCGAGGATGAAATCAAGTATCCCACTATACCACGACACAGACCCTGCTTGACACTTGTTTTTTTGAATGTGTGCCTAATCGGTGGGTTGATGTGGTTGATTGGAGGGTATTGTGCTTGATGCGAGTTCTCGATACGGCCGCCTTGCTTTACTGGCCGGTGACCCAGATTGCCGGCGGGGTATGTGCAACAAGTCAACAAGCAGAGCTTGAGCGGGTAAGTCCTGAACGTTTTATGTTGGTTAACAGTATTGATGTTGATTGGCGAGATGTTGATCCTCAATGGCTGGGCAAAGCACGCTTAGTCGCAGCACAGAGTGGCGACTTACCTCGTTTATCTGACGTTGATTTGGATGTTTTAGCCTTGGCATTAGGCTTGAATGTAGAATTATTTACCGATGATTATCGTTTACAAAATGTTATGAAAAATGCTGGCTTGTCAACCCAGCCAGTTGGAGTAAAACCAGCCAAACAGGTTTGGCAGTGGCAATTACGCTGTACCGGTTGTCGAACTACGCAAGCGGTACCAAAAGATGTCAAAACTAGTAAACAAGGGCCAGTCAAAGATTGTGATGTTTGTGGCTCACCAATGCTGCTCAAACGAGCGAAGTGAATCACTCTTCAGCCGCGAGTTTTTCTAAGGCAGTGACTTTCTTTTCCAATTCTTCTGGGTCCATGTCAGTTGGATCAATGCCCACTTCTTTGGCTCTTGCAGCCAATGCTTGAGATGGTGTACGTCCTCCGGCATCCATATCTTGGATGGTCTGTTCAAGTTTCATCGCCTTTGTAGACTCATCGAGTCCTTTTTGGAATTCGCCTTTACTGCGGCCAAGCGCATTGGCCATCTTAGGCAGCCTGTCAGCGCCAAATAATACGAAAAATATGACTAGTAATACGATGATTTCTAGAGGTCCAAGTCCACCAAACATGTTGCTTCCCCATTTGTTGCTATGGGTGGATGCTGTTGAACTCTTCGGTTGAAAATTAGCAATTACTAGCGGTTTAGCCACCTGATACTGGCGGTAGCAAGGCAAGTTCATCGCTATCATGAAGCACAGTGTCTAGGGCTGACATGTCACCATTTACCGCGACCTTCAATCCCTTGGCTAACCATTCTTCAATACCAAGTTGAACTATCGCACCCCGGCAAGTCACTGATGTTTCAAGGGTAATGGATTGATTTCGACCAAGGATTTCCGCTAGCGGTCCAAAACACAACACAGTGATGGTTAACTCGGTGTTTTCCTCGCCCATGATGGTGCTTTGAAGCGGTAGTTTATCAACGCAGTTCCTCTGTAGTGAATTCATGCGAGCCGTAATGGAAGCGAGTGAATTATGGAAACTGTATGCCTCTGGTGAATCAACAGTGCAAGCGGTTAGAGGCGTTGATGTCAGCATCGGTGAAGGTGAGATGATTGCCATCATGGGTCCTTCAGGTTGTGGCAAGACTACCTTGCTAAACGTGCTATCAGGCATTGATGAGCCGACTTCAGGTACAGTAATGATCGACAACAAGTCGTTATTCGCAGTCAGCGATGATGAGCGTTCAAGAATTCGGGCTGAGTATCTCGGATTTATCTTTCAGGATTTCAATTTACTGCCGGTATTATCAGCAGTAGAAAATGTCGAATTACCATTGCTATTACTCGGCAAATCAGCCACAGATTCGAGAAATACTGCATTAGAGGCGCTAAAAGCGGTAGGCCTAGGCGACCGTAGTGAACATCGCCCAAGTGAATTATCTGGTGGGCAGCAACAGCGTGTGGCTATTGCTCGAGCAATTGTCCACAGTCCCTCAGTCATCTTGTGTGACGAGCCTACTGGCAACTTAGATTCAACAACCTCGGCTAGTGTGATGTCATTGTTAAAAAGTATCAATGAAAAAATGGGTACAACCTTCCTTCTGGTGACACACGATAGTGATGTGGCTAAACAGTGTAGCAGGGTGCTGCGCATGGATGATGGCTTAATTGTCAAAGACGAACGAGGCTCTCAGGAGGAGTGAATCTGCTACTTGAGGCAATTATCCTACTGTTGCTAGTTGGTATTCCAGCTGGCTTATCGACCATTATGATTGGTCGCAGTAGGCAATTGTCTTTTGGAACTAAAGCACTCCTTATCTTTGGACCAGTAGCAGATATCATTGCTTACTACCTGTTTGACTGGTTAGGAATTACCGGTATCACTCTGTGGGTAGGTTCGCTGAGTATTGCGCTGATAAGTCA
>JAKMFF010000244.1 GCA_022425585.1 Candidatus Poseidoniaceae archaeon | reverse complement strand
GTTCCAGCAATGTCCATATGTGCCCAGGTTATTTGCTCACCGTCTTTGTCAAAATCTCGGTTTGGTACGAATTGCTTCAGGAACGCAGCAGCAGTGTTTGCGCCACCATAGCGACCAGCGCCAAGGTTTCTAGTATCAGCAATCTTTGAATCGGTCATTTCTTTTTCAAATGCGGGAAGCAGTGGCATTGGCCAAGCAAGTTCGTCGACAGCATTTCCTGCTTCATGTATTTCGGTTCTGAAATCATCATCATTAGACCAAAGCCCAGTTGCTTCATGGCCAAGTGCGACTACACAAGCGCCGGTTAAGGTCGCAAAGTCAATGATAAATTCAGGGTCGTATTCTCCGGCCTTCCACAAACCATCTGATAGAACGAGCCTTCCTTCAGCATCAGTGTTTAGCACTTCAATAGTCTTGCCAGATAATCCCTTGATAACATCACCGGGACGTGTAGCATTGGCTGCCGGCATATTTTCTGCCATACAAGTAATCGCAACAACCTTGCCCTCATGCCCTGTTTGTGCGAGTGCTTCCATAGTACCAAAGACAGTAGCAGAGCCACCCATATCATATTTCATTTCATCCATATTTGCGCCAGGCTTTAGAGAAATTCCGCCGGTGTCAAAAGTAATTCCTTTACCTACTAACACAGGACATCTGCCTTCGACATCTTTATTCATTTCAAAAATGACCATGCATGGTTTACGGGATGAACCCTTGCCCACTGCAACAAGACCACCCATTCCAGCTTTGATTGCTTGCTCATAATTGATAATGGTGACTTCAACATTGTCGAAATCTTTAGCCCACTCCCAGGCCATATCGGCAAATACTTCAGGGTACATGTCATTTGGTGGACAGTTGCCAAGATCTCTTGACAGATGCACACCTTTGGTTATTCCACGGTATTTGTTTACTAGAGTAGACAATTCTTCTGATTCTTTTTCGCTGCAAGTAAGCCTAACCTGATGTTCAGAATCAGTTTCTTCCTCGTCTTTCATTTTATATTCATCATAAGAATAATTTCGCAACATCATGCCTTCAGCAAAAGCAGCCATATGAGCAACTCCCGCATCTGTGAACCTAACTGTGAAATCATTGCCGTGAACCTTTTTGATGCTAGCAAATACAGCAGCGCCAGATTTTCTAAAGTCGTGAACAGAAACGTCACCAGATTTACCTAGTCCAGCAAGAATAACCTTGCCATCTTCTCCGCCAATTAGGGACATTGTGGACTTCTTTTTGGCTTTGAAATCACCGTCAGCCAAAACTCGGTTGATTTGAGATTTCATTCCTTGAGGCAAGCCTCTTTCACATTCTTCAGGTATTTCCTCTACCCCTTCATACATTGGTAAAATCAGTGTTCCATTGATATTGTCACTTGCGCTTACAGTAATTTCCATATTATCGCCTGCCACGCCGTATGGTAGGAAGCATTTCAATTCTCTTGTATTTCTGCAAGGCAATTATTGGCTAAATCTTCATCCTCTGGCTTGATAACAACGGCGAGGCCAATTATCGAAATTATCGTGGTTAGTGAATTAAACAAGCCAAAACCGGTCAGGAAACTAGCCTCATCTTCTTCAACTAAAGTGACGGCTTGCACGCCAATTTCTTCGGTGACCCATCTTGAGGCATTGATTACTCTAACTTGGTAATACATCTGCCAACTTCCGTCCCCGTTAGTATCTAGGCCGCCGGCATCCAAAGCAATCATTGTTGAATTGGTGGCATTTACGGTAAATGCCGATGAGGTCCACTTAATTTGACCACTTGAATCAAGATATTGTAAAGTAGCATTAGACGTTGATGCATGGCCGTGATTAGCGACTTCAATTGTCACTTCGTCATAAGACACCTCAAGAGATTGAACATCTAGTCTAGCCCGCCAATACCATACATTGTTGATTAAGAATCTCATTACATCCATTTCTTCTGCTAATCTGTCGTTTAGATTCTCAAAGGATCCAGGGACAAATTGTTCATCATCGGTTTCAAAAGTAAAGGTCGGATATCCCATTACGCCATAACCATAATCTCTACTAGTGCCACAATTTGGGTACAAGCCTTGGTTGGCATTCTGAATTGGAATACTAGAGATGTTGTCGTTAACATCATCTCTAATTTGGTGGTATAATTCCCAATCAGCAGGCTGTTCGGGCCACTTGCCCCAAGGGTACAACATAATCCAAACACCCGTGTGCATGGTGACATACAAATCAGCGTCAGCAACTTCGGCGTTCATATAGGCTGAATTTGCTGCGGTTTCAGATTCGCTGAAGGCACTACTTCCTGGTTGGGTTGTTGGACAAGTATTCCAATAATGGTCGTAATTTCTATTCAAGTCAACTTGATTGATATTCCATCTAGTATCGATATCATTACCATCAGGGTTTAGCATGATTAAAATGTGCAGCACGGTGTTTTGTAAAACATCGATTGCTTCTTGATTGCCTTCTGCCCAGCCGTTAATGTACCACTTTGCAGATAACCAAGCCAGTGCAGTGCCTAGGTATTCATTGCCGTGATGGCCCCCGTCAATGTAAACGACCTCCTTTGCGCTTCCATCGGATTTATTCTCAATAGACCAGTCAGATATCCTAACAACCCACAAAGACTTGCCCAATTCGGATTTTCCAACATCAGCTAGTTCGACAATTTCAGGATAGTCGTCCGCCCACCCATTTACTTCCAAGGTTAAGGCAGCCCAAGTCATGTGAACGTGACTGTCTATCGGGTCACCAGGCCATGCTGCTGCTTCATCAGTATCTGATTGAGCAGAGGAAATTGGAATACTTGCCAGCAGCATACACAGTACAAGACCTACCGCAACTCGCATGGACACCCCTAACCTCTAAACAACAAAAACGCTTGCCTAACGGTTTAATTCACCAGTCGCTGGTAAACGCATTAGGATTGACAACTTTCTCTGATTCACGAGTCCAAATCTGTCCAGCATCACCGCTGGAATAAACATCACCGAATGGGTCGATATCTTCGGTCTTCTTACTTCTCTGCATGTAAGCCTCAACACTTTCTCTTAGATCAGGCTTAAACTTCCAGTAGTGAATACGCCATTCTCTGCCATCCCACAATGTTGTCTCTTCGCTTTCAGTAGTCAACAAATTGTAGTCTTGGAACATGTAAAACAGATTTCTATCAGTAGGCTCGAGCGCATTGTCGATAATTCTGTTGTAAAAACCGAAGAACCCCAGTGCGTGTTCTGCCATTCCTTGAGCAACCTCACTATCCATATCTAAGTCGATATGTTGTTGAATGGCTTTAGTTAATTCCCCTAGTGTCATGCCCATCTCAAAAAACCCCCGCCCCCTAACTTAGTGCCCGAGAACATTAATTATATTGTACACCGACCCATATTAAATCATCGGTGATTTTGGCCATTTTTTACCATAATCCGGAAAAACCCGCAGCAAATTTACACCAAACCCTCAATACTAAAATCATTCAGCAGGGTTCGTGGCAGAAGAGTTTGTTGAGGGCAATTTTCTGGGGCTTGCCAAACCTGATGGCAAGCCCGACATAGTTGTGTTATCTGTGCCATATGAATTGACTACATCATACGGCCAAGGAACGGCTGAAGGCCCTGCAGCATGCGTTGAAGCAAGTGGCCAAATTGAGTTATTTGACCCGTTACTTGGCGAAGATTTACCAGCCGGACAGCGCATCATTACACCGCCTGCATGGGACGGTGAAGGTAATAATTTGGCGCAGCAACTAGACGGTATTTCCAACTACCTAGCACCTTGGTATGACGGTGAGACCTTTCCAGTAATTTTGGGCGGAGAGCACGGCATATTGCCTGCATTAGTCCACGCAGCAGGCAACCACCCGCTGGTTGACGGAGATTTTTCAAAATTGACAATCGTTCAAATTGATGCTCATGCTGATTTACGAGAAGAGCTTGAAGGTGAGGTATTTTCACATGCCTGCGCAGCAGCCAGAGCAATGGATTTCGGAATCAAGCATTTATTCCAAGTTGGAGTAAGGGCGTTTTCAAAACATGAACATAACCGCATCCAAAGCGATGATAAAATAACCACTTATTTTGCCTCCGAAATTCAAAAATCTACAGATTCTACATGGGGTAATTGGATCGATGAAATTAGCCAAATCGAAGGACCTATACACTTGACAATCGACATTGATGGTCTAGATGGTAGTTTAGTCCCGGCAACTGGCACACCTGTTCCCGGAGGTCTGACTTTTTGGCAAACCGTCGAGACAATTCAAGCAGTCTTCTCGTCTGCTAAAGGAACGGTAATTAGTATGGATGTAAATGAAATCGTGGCGCAGAAAGATACCCCCTTAACCCAATTTACTGCAGCAATGTTGGCGACCAAAGGAATCATTCACCACATCAATGCTAGAAGGCTAGGTAACTGGACTAAGCAGACAATGCCAGGCCGTGAAATTAGCCAGCCAAAATCATCTACTTCATACTTTCAAAATCGATAAATCAAGACGGGGGAAATATAATGTCAAAGGCACACGGATCCCATGTAATGGTCGACTATACCGACTTTTTCCCAAACACTCCTGAATTGGGAAATACCATGCTAAAACTCATGGAATCTGCAATCGATAATAGTGCTGCCAAAAGGGTTCATTCACACATTGAAATTTTTGATGGGGCGACTTCTCCCCCAGGATTTGCTGCAGTAGTTCTACTCGATGAGAGTCATTTTTCAGCCCATTGTTATTCAGATAAAGGCTGGCTAGCGATTGATTGTTTTACTTGTGGCGGAACTAATGCTGAAGCAATTGTTGACGAAATTGATAAGCAACTAAAACAATTATCGCCAACAATAGTGTTAGAGCAAAGAACAACCGCTAATCGGTTTTTGAACAGAGGTGAATAATTTGAGCATCAGAGAGTTCGTCAACACAAATTATCATCATTTTAATGCTGGTGAATTGAGTAAATCAGCACAATCGTTGACCCAATTTACTCAGGACGGCGGGCGCCTATTCATCACCTTAGCAGGGGCAATGAGTACCGCTAGGCTTGGTAAAACACTAGCTCCACTAATTAGGAGCGGCGTTGTTGCTGGAATTTCATGCACCGGCGCAAATCTTGAGGAAGACGTCTTTCTACTAGTTGCTGCGTCAAAATACGAATCGATTGATGATTGGCGAAGCTTGTCTAGCGAAGACGACGCTGAATTACTCAACAGAAAACTAAACCGCGTCACCGATGTCTGTATTCCCGAAGACGCAGCAATTAGAGAAATCGAGCGAGTGATGCTACCACTTTGGCAAAATTATTCCGATAATGACCAAGGCAAATTACCTCATGAATTCTTTTTTGAGATCTTACAATCAGGGGACCTTAATATCGAGGGCAATCCACAGGATAGTTGGGTTATGGCGGCGGCAGAAATGGCAGTTCCGTTATTTGTTCCAGGATGGGAAGATTCGACACTAGGCAATATTTTTGCTTCTCATGTTATACAATCAGCAATCAAACCCAATACAGTGCTAGGCGGCATAAATTACATGACGAATTTGGCGAAATGGTACGAAAATCAACAAACTAAACTAGCATTCTTCCAAATTGGCGGCGGGATTGCTGGTGACTTTCCAATTTGTGTAGTGCCAATGCTTAACCAAGATCTCCAACGTTCAGTGCCTCTATGGTCATGGTTCTGTCAAATTAGTGAATCTAGTACCTCCTATGGAGGATACTCAGGCGCTCCACCCAACGAGAAAATAACTTGGGGAAAGTTGTCTGCAGCAACACCAAAGTTCGTAATCGAAAGCGATGCAACCATCGTTGCGCCACTAATTTTTGGCTATCTGCTTGACATATAGGGCAAGACGATTCCCGTAGACGGGGCAATTAAGCAACAAGAAGATTAGCCAATAGTTATATCAAAATGAATAGTGACCAAAGAACATGAGCCCCCTATTCGAGATGGACCAATATCTTATCCAAACAAAATTTTTACGAATTCTTGGTGGAGCTTTTTGGTTTAAAGATCTACAAGGAAACGTTGTTGCTTACTCCAAACAAAAGCGTTTCAAAATTAAAGAAGACATTGTATTGTATGCTGATGAGTCATGTACCGTAGCCCTATTACAAATTAAAGCCAGAAGCGTCCTTGATTTAGCTTCAACCTACGATGTTTTTGATTTGTCAACCAATGAACACATTGGCTCAGTCAAGAGAAATTTCATGAAGTCAATAATCAAAGATAGTTGGAAACTACTAGACGTAGAAGGTAATCAATACGGCGAATTAATTGAAGACAGTATTGCTATTCTGCGCCGATTTATACCACTTATCCCAGCTAAATTTCACTTTGAAATTCCCGGCCACGAAGGTATTACTATTCACCAACAATTCAACCCAATTATCAAAAAGTCGTTGTTAACTATACCACCTGGCCACCCAATGGATAGAAGAATGATCGCAGCCATTACGCTACTTAATTCCGCTATTGAAGGCCGACAAGGCTAATCAAGCAAACCATCCAAACAATGGTTTCATGCTTAATCACAGTTTAGCGTTGCCGTGGCGCGAGTAATAATTGTCGGAGCGGGGATTGCCGGTTTATCCGCGGCAATACATGCATCATCATTTGGGCACCACGTTGTTTTACTGGAAAAATCCTCACGCATAGGCGGGCGAGGCACATCACAAAATGTCGACGGATTTTCACTTCATTACGGCCCCCATTTACTAGATAAAAAGGGGCCATTCTACCAATTATGCCACAAGCTAAGCAGGACGAAGATCTCATTGAAGCCTCTGCGATTAGACAAAATTGAAGCAGCAGGCCACGGCTTAATTCGGCCAACAGGCAATATCAAACAAGCCGCCGAAAATCTCCGAGCCTTGAGAAATCAAGAGGCGACAAACCCATACTTTCAAGCCATAAGTTTCCTGACTAATTGGGGTGGTATGGATAACGAAAAACGCAGAAAATCACTCCGCAAGGGCAAGCTATGTATCTCAAATGAGGGATGGATTGGTTTGGTAGGCCGACTTGGTGCTGCTTTAGATGAAATAGGGGTGTTAATCGAAACAAATTGTGAAGTAGCCAATATTAACAAAAACAAAGTTTGCTTGACCGACGGTCGAGAAGTTGAATGCGATGCAGTAATACTGGCGTGTGGGGTGAACATGGCTAAACAATTACTCGAGACCGTTGATGAGGATTTAGCTAAGCAGGAATTTGCCGCTATTAGTAAAATAACAGCTAGTTTTATTGAGGCTGGACTAACCTCAAAACCAATGTCAGGCAAACATGCGATAGTTGATTCAAATAAAAAAATGGCAGTATTTGATAACATTGCTATCCAACCTAGACTTGGCGCTAGTGGGTCACATATTTCCGCAATTGCTGTTGGCGGATTAAACGGCGCTGACAAAGTATACCAATCCGCAAAACAACGCTCGGCAAAATTGGCTGATTTTTTGGACAACTACATTTCGGGATGGCAAGACAATATCGTTACTGATTTACGCCAATCTAGTATTATTGTAAGCTATCAGGGCAGCGTGGATGGGAGTATTTTTGCTAAAAACAATATTCTACTTGCTGGCCAGTGGGTAAGTTCAGATTATGTTCTTTCAGATGCGGCAGCAGATACTGGTAAAAGGGCTGCTAAGGCAGTAACGCAGCTATACCCAACAAAATGACGGATATGAAATCGTTATTCACTGCCGGCTTGACCGATAAATCATGCGACTAGTATCTTGGAACGTAAATGGAATTAGAGCCGCCATTAGAAAGGGTATTGACGGATATTTTGAGTCGATTGACGCAGATATTTGGATGCTACAAGAGGTTAGAGCCCTACCAGAACAATTACCCAAAAACTGGTCATGGCCAGAAGGCTATGCTCACCACCTTCATACCGCAGAAAAAAAGGGCTATTCCGGTGTTGCAACAATCTCCCGTAGTCCAATGGAAGTAATTCAAACCGGCAAACCCTCAGCGGTTGACCCAAATGATTCTGAAGGCAGAATAATTGTCACAAAACATGGATCAATAACCTGCATCAATACCTATTTACCAAGCGGTTCAAGCGGCGAGGAAAGACAGCAATTCAAAGAAACATGGATGGCCGAATGGCGCGATTTCCTGCAACCATATCTAGCGTATGAAACCCCTGTAGTGGTTTGTGGAGACCTCAATGTCGCCCATACTGAAGATGATATTTGGAACCCCAAAGGCAATGCCAAAATGAGTGGTTTCTTGCCGCAAGAACGAGAGTGGTTTTCACAATTATTAGACGATGGCTGGCATGACGTGTTTAGGGAGCATGTGGGTCACGGCGTCCAGAAATACAGTTGGTGGTCAAATCGTGGACAAGCTAGAGCAACAGATAGAGGCTGGAGAATAGATTATTTCTTGCTTAACCAAGCAGCCAAGAAATTAGTCAAAGATGTCCGCATCGAGCGGCAAGGCGGTCTTGATATTTCTGATCATGCACCAGTGATATTAGATCTTAAATGAAGTCTTCAGTGACTTTCCTCAATATCAGCCAAAGCGACCATTAACTCGTCAACCCGATCTCTTAGAGACTGTATTGAAGAATCTTGGACTACTATTTCTAACTCTACTACTCCATCACTTTCTGTTAATTTTGCCGAGCAACCCGGACGGCTAGCAGCGGCCAATAATACGGTGCCCAAAACAGCATCTCCAGACCACTGAATTGTGGCGGTGTAAGATTCGACCATGGCCCTTCGAGGGGGTGGGCTGATATGAGGATGACTCTTGGACTAAATATGGCGAAGCAAGAACCAAATTACGAGGTTCTAGCTGGAGCAGGAGGTGTATCACTAGGTGAGGCACGAACTAATCACCAAGGCCGCCAAGCACTGCTATTAGTTCGCGGTGTAGAGGACACAAACGAGTTCTGCCAATTAGTTGAAACAATGGGAATAATTATTGTCGAAAAAATTATCCAGCCAGGTTCAATCGATGCTAAGGGTTATTTTGGCAAAGGCCGTTTACAAGATGTAGCAGATGAACTTAGATTGCGGGTTGACGGCCACCCATGGTCAAAAGTCGATTTGGTGCTTATTCACACCAATGCAACGCCTAGACAACTCGTTGCAGTAAGCGAGGCTGCAGGAGTAGAAGTGTGGGACAGAGTAAGATTATTACTTTCATTATTCACTTCACACGCCAACTCCTTAGAAGCAAGAACGCAGGTAAGAATCGCTAGATTACAATCAGATCGAACCGTGCTCAGAGAACTTGCGAACCAAACAACAACTGGGGAGAGAGCCGGGTATGGTGGGGGCGGCGTGACTGCATTACAAGCGGTAATCGCGAATATCAATCGCGAATTAACCTCTTTGAGAAAACGCCAACAAAAGCACTCAAAGGCGCAAGCAGAGAGGCGGCGCCAGAGAATGAGAAGTGGTGCGGTGACAGTGGGTATTGCCGGATATACCAATGCAGGGAAATCTAGCTTTTTCCTCAAAATGTCCGGTAAAGAAGTACTTGTAGAAGACAAGTTATTTTCCACTCTAGAGACAACAGTTGGTCGTCTTGCAGCGAGTCCAAGGGTATTACTCGCCGACACTATCGGGTTTATCGATAACTTGCCTAATGCAACACTCGATGCATTTAGAGCCACACTTGCTGAGGCGTTAGAATGCGATATGCTGCTGTTGCTTGTTGATGCAACGGATAAATTAAGCGAATTTGAGCGAAAACTTTCTGCAACGCGCCGGGAAATCAATACTAGATATCTCAGCGAAGATCAAGCCGAGGAAATAATTGCTGAGCGTAAAATAATGTGCGTTTTGACTAAGATTGAATCATTAACACCAGAAGAACTTGCGCAAAAAGAAGCCATGGTAATAGATTGTGGCTATGATAAACCAATGGCTATTTCAGTCCATCAAAACCTTGGAATTGACAAATTACAGGATGAGATGCTCGCAATGCTATTTGGCCAACCAACCACTCTACTACTTACCCAAGCGGACGCAGGCAGAAATATCGAAGGATATGTGGCTGATGTATATGATGCTGCTATGGTTATTGACAAAACAGTCGACGCAGAAGGGACAATAGCAATGGAAGTGTGGATTAGCGAACAATCGCTTGCTAGAATTATAGCAAATTCTAATGGGCGCATCGGAGTCAAGTAGGAAGAAGTTCTAGCAACTTCATGGGCGAAGACGACGTGTCGAATTCGGACTATATCGATGAGCTAACCGGCCTTGTTGAACCAACCGGCAACTTGATGTTTACAACTACAGAAAGCAAGTTGACCATCGAAGTAAGCGAACTTACCAAAGTAGGCCACTCAATAGCAGTTTTAGTTCTAGTGACCTGTCTACTTGGCCTAGTTAATGGGCTTGATTTCGCGCAACCAGAATCCGGACTTGTTAGACCCGATGAGTTCGTGTTTCGATTTGCTCAAAACGCTCCAGATGAATCCGCTATTTTCAACGGCCATGTTTACGATGATGAAGGCGAACCAATCGATAACGCAACAGTTTACATCTCTTGGTATGAGGGGGATTACTGGAACACTAGCTCTGTTCAAACAGGCAGCGACGGATTTTTCGAAATTGAACAATTAGACCCCGGCATTACTAGAGTTGACATAATTGTTGATAGAAACGACTTCAAAGATCGTTATTCTAATCGAGTACTACTGTCACCTCCCGCATTATTTGAACCGATAGGCTTTACCAGCATTGATTTCGAAGTCCCCTCTCAAGAAGCATTTGCCGACCAGCCATGTGCAGATGGCACAACAAACTGTACAATTAGAGAAATTGATAATTCAGCCAAACAAATGGATCACCCGCTTATGGATTCAGGGGCGTCAATGATTTATTCGACAATCGGTATTGGCTTTGTCAGTTTGGCGGTCATCGCAGCAGGTTTTGCGATTTGGTCAATGAAGACAGGGTCTGTTTACTTGCTTCGAACAGCATCAGTCTTGTCATTTTTTACTATGGGACATTACTATTCTGCTTGTATGTTTAGTTTAGTGGCCTTCATTCTAACTTTTACCATCAGTAAACCACGCCGGGCACTCAATTAAGCAAAACCCCGAGCAATCTTCCGTCTGTATTATCACCTCGAACAGTCTAACAGTGTCAATGAACATGGCTAGCGCATGTTGGATGACCCGTTTACTGGGTGAACCGGTTTCATCGTTATCAATTGATGAATCAAATGACATCATTGCCGGCGGTTGGAACGGTATGTTGTCCTACTGGGACTGCGATGGTGAAAATAGTTGGTCAACCAACCTACCAGATAGAATTGGCTGTATTGTATCCAACGAAGAATTTGTGTTTGCCACAGCAGGTCTACACATTGTAGCAGTGAGCCGCACTTCCGGTGAACTAATTTGGCAATTTGCCCTTGAAGGCAGTGCCGACGAGGTGATAATTCATGAAGACCGTGTTTATGCTACATCGTCAGTGTATGATATAGAGCATAATGATTTCATCGATTCAGCAGTTTGGTGTTTTACCTTTGATGGAAACAATTTGTGGACAAAACATATGAATGAGCGACCCTGGACAATTTTTTCTGATAGTAATGCGGTAATTATTGGATTAGGCAGGCCAAAAATGGGCATCGCGATAATCAACCGAGAAGGCGAGTTAAATTACCAACAATTGGCATCAAACTCCCCCGTTACCTTTGGGAAATTAATTGGTAGAAAGCCGATATTTGGCCATGCTAATGGAGATGTGTCTTCTACAGGTGACAAGATTACCAACATCGAGGGAGAATCAATTGATGAAGTATTATCAGATAACCATGAAAACCTGATTATTATTGCAGAGCATTCAATTAATTCCTTGTCTAGTGATAACTCTTCATTGTGGTCGATGAAAAACATTCACGCCTCCAGCCAGGCGATAGGTTTTGAAATTAACAATATCCAAAGTTTCTGGGTTGCTCAGTCAGATGGATTAAACGGTCTGTTGAAGGTAATTTACTGCGATAGTGGCCAACAGGTAGCAACAATGAGTTGTAGTAAGATAAGCAATATTGCGGCTAGTAACAACCGGGTTGTTGTTGGCAACGAAGCGGGAGAAATACTTGTGTGGGATGCAGAAATGTTAAACAGAAGACTTGACAAAGATATTGATGTAGCTCAAGACGACCACAAAAAAGCCATGAGAGATCGTCTCAAAGCGTTGAAGAAGCGCTGACGTCTACTTGATTTTCTAATCCGACCATCTTAATAATTTGATACATCCATTCTAATTTCATTAGTTTCTGTTCAATATTAGTAACTCCAGACCATTTGCCAATTTGCCCAGTGGAAAATCCAAGAAGAGTAATTTTTTCTGATTCAACTCCCAGACCAATCGCTAGACATACAGCACGATCCCCGTCTGTAAACCCGCCATAATTCACCATTCCATTTATTGATTGACCAACTTGGTGAGTCAATATTAGATTGGGCGGGCTGGGATATCTATTCCACTTATTCAGGGTGTTTTCCCACCGTTGCTGGTTGTCCCCGTGTGCGTGAGCAACAAAAAGCACCCCGCACTTTGCCACAGCATCAAGATGAGGGTTCCCGTCAAAATCGGTAACTACACAGGCTAGATTGTGATGATTTGCGATTGCACCAACAGACCCATCTGCCGCAATAATTGCACAATTTTCCAAATTAATAGTTGACAATTCTTCTTCAGTTATAGACGCACCGACAATAATCACTCGCTCACTTTCTTGGAGAGTCTTTTGTAAATTGTTTTTATTGGTTTCACGAGTTTTTGCCGACCATTTTTCAATACCATACGGACTCTGTTTGGAAAACAAAACACTCATTTTATTGGCACTTGATAAATCATCATCATAACTCCAACCAAAGTGCTCTCTTACCACAGACTGCACTCGTATTAACGGCGAAGCCAAGTCTTCAGTCACAACCCTGCCAAGCCAATCAACCAAATGAACCATTATCATGGTGGTATTGATATGGGTCTTAGAATGTCGAGTCCTCATGCCGGCTCCAAAAGTCACCCCCTCAATAGAGGATGATGTGACTTTAGCTAGGTACCCATTCCTCCCTCAAGCCTCGTCTTGGATACAGAATCTAGCCCTCAGTCATGATATCGACTTAGAGGAATTATTAGAAGGCCAGTGGATGGAAAAAGCCAGACAAAGAGCCCGCATCAGATTGATTGATTCAATTGAATCAAAGGAAGGCGTTGCTGTTGTAGGCGGCGATATTTTTACCGAAGAAGGGCGAATAATAGAAGCATTTTCGTTTTACTACGCACGCCTAGTAGTGTTTGCCTCTGAAGATGAAAGGCTCATCTCACGCTGGGCACAAGCCGAGGCAACACGTGCCGAACAAATCTTAACCAGAGACTCAGAAAACTTGGTAAAAATTGCTAAAACGTTTATCTCGCAAATCGAGAAAGATGACCAATCAGTCGCACTTTCGCAACCAATTAATCGAGCCAGCACAAGAAAATTAAGGCAAAGTCAAGATGGCAATGTATGGAAAATCGGCCTTGCAGATTTTATCGAGATATGTCCTAAGATAACTGGCTCGAGGTGGCGACTGGCCAATAATCAAGTCAGTGCAGGAAAGGTAACACTATTCAATGAACAGCAATATTCATCTTCAGCCAAATTAGCTAGATTACTGCGCGAACGGATAAAACAACACATCGAACAAGAAGCGCTTGAAAAGATGAAGAATATCGACCTTGAGCTTGCTATGCGTCTTGCAGAGCCAGTGGGCATGGTGCGCAACCTAATGGCTAGCAAAGCCAGCGAAGCGATTGCCCTGGTTGGGGCAGAAGAATCGGATTGGCCGCCATGTATGAGAAACATAATTGCCGAATTAACCAATGGAGTAAACGTTAACCACTTTGGTCGATTATTCCTCGCTTCAATATCCGCAGCACTAGCTCTGCCAGAAGAATCCTGTGTTGGATTTTTCAAAGGAGCCCCTGATTTTAAAGAATCAACCACATCATATCAGGTAAAACACGTCTATCAAGGGTCATACACTCCTGCAGGATGTAGTAAATTGAAATTAAATCACAATTGTCCCGTGCTGCCTGGTGACGATCGCTTATGCGATATCTCGTGGATGGACCACCCGCTGAAATATATCCGTGCAACACAACGTTGGAAAGCCAAGAACCAAAAAGCCGAGATAGAGACACGTCCTGATGATAAACCAATTGAAGGAGAGCAGACCAAACAAGGTGAGACCAATGATTCTGCTGAAAAACCCGACGAATCTTAGTCAATTCGCGCGAAGGATTTGAATTGTAAGACGCTTTAGCCTGTACAACCAACGGTGAAATCTATGACTCGAACGCTCGTTTTGACAGTTGATCGTGACAACGATCTTGGCATTAAAACTGCTATTAGAGGTCCCGTAGTTGGGCGCCGACAAGTCCTTACTGCGGCACTTAAACTTGGTATCGCAGACCCGGAAGAAAGCGACACAAATGCAATTTTAGGCGCATTATCACAACACGACAACCTTTCAGAATCACTCGGAGATGATGATGAGGTTGAAATCGCAATTCTTACTGGTGATGAAAAGGTAGGAATTCGTTCAGATCGGGCAATTTCTGCCCAACTCGAAGAAATAGTTACTACATTCCAACCAGACAAAGCGATTCTGGTAACAGATGGGGCTGAAGACGAATCGGTATTGCCAATTATTCAGTCTCAAGTAAGAATTGACCACGTTGAGAAAATAATAGTCAAACAATCCAAAGGCATAGAAGGCACTTATTACTACATCGTCAAAGCCCTCGAGGACCCCAAGTGGCGAGCCAAAATCATGATTCCATTTGGGCTTGTATTGGCGATATTGGGTCTCGGAATAATGCTTCCAGCAGAAATCGGCGGCATTGTAATTGGTGCACTTCCATTAGTCACTGGACTGTATATCTTCAGTAAAGGTGCGGGAATTGAGACCACGGTAAACCGAGTAATTCAAGAAATGCGAGATAACGCTGATGCAGCAATGTTCTCCTCATTGTTGTGGACTGCTACCTTGTTTAGTGCGATATTTGCGGTAGCTGAAGGATACCGGGCCTATACGAATTTAGTAACCGATAGTACAAACTCGATATTGTGGCTTGAGGTGACTCATGCTGCTTTGGCATGGATCGTTATTGCATTCTTAACCTCGACCGCAGGCTTCATGTTTTTACGTCTTAGACGTGGTTCGTTTTCCGGGAGGCTGATTGTTTTGAGCATATTTGGCATGGTGGTTTACTCATTTGTAGATTCTGCCCTCCAAATCTCAACCAACGTTCTCAATGGGGAATCTTATGAATTCAGTGTCAATCAAATCCTAACCGATCTAGCATATCCATTGATTTGGGTAGTTGTGCTATGGATGGCGACAACTATCAAGAATTCGTTACAAGCCAAGCAAGCCCAATCAGACCGTTATTGGGGAATTTAATCACAGAATAAAACGCGGCAAATTCTTGGCCATAGTTTTGTAACCTACAACCCCAACCAAAACCCCTTGTTGGTTAACCACTGCAACTTGGTTTAAGTCATGAGTTAACATTAGAGCTCCAGCCTTAAGTAACGGTGTGTCGGATTTTACAGTTAGTGGTGGTAAATTGATTAATTGCTTTGCCGGAACGCTCAACATCCAAGCAACTGAACGCTCAACATTCTTTTTTGCGACAATCTTCAGTACATCAACAGCATGAATTCTCCCCATAGGCACGCCTTCTTTGTTAACAACAAAGACGTGGTCCCAATTGTTTTGCGTTAGGTCGTCTAAAACATCAGCCATCGTATCGTTGGCAAAGACCCAGTTCGCATCCGTCATAGTTTCCCTACAATTGATGCTCCTCACGGCTTTAGACCGCTCTTGTGGAGACATTTTTTCCAATTTGTCACGTGCTGTTTTACGCATCTTTGTCCTACTCATCCCTAGGCCCCTCAACCCGTGGCCAACTACAATCTGTTTTGAACTCTTCCAATATATATATCATGTATTTGGTCTGTTTTTGCAAATTGACCACATACTCAAGGCAGGTAAATGCTCTAAAGCAAAGATAACTTCCATTACATTATGACAATTATTTCTCCCGAGGAATACACTCTTCTTATGACGGCACCAGGTAATGAGAGAAACTTACATGCCGCCAATATAGGCAAAAAGCATGGTCTTACATCAACTCAAATATTAGCAATGCTGCCAATCAATCGGCAGGCAACTCAACAATCAATCAACACCACACTACCGTCCACAAGCAATTACCGGTTCGAATATGACCCTAGTCAAGACGCTTCTCAACGCCGTCAAGAAGTAAGTCAGGCGATTAATTGTCCTGGATGTGGCGCAGCATTGGGGATTCCGGCAATTAGGCCAATCAAGGTAACTTGCCCCCAATGCCAATTAGAATCAACCTTCATGGAATAATCGGCGTATTCAAGAACATAAACTTGGAGGCTCCTATATGGAGAAGATGAACGCCTCGATGTGGCAATATGCCCCAAATAATTCTCCCCACCCGTTGCCAAAAACCTCGTTCGTTGTTTCTAATCAAGAATTCCATACGCTTGATTTGCCACCAATGGTGGAGCATGAGTCATCTATTGAAGGTATCAAGGAAGCGATTGCAAATGCTATGGTTGGGCAAGAGAAAGTTAGCCAACACTTGAGTAATCATACAGCTCCAGCAATGGCTGATAGACGTCCTCTATTGCTGCTGGGAGAGTTAGCAAATCCGTTTCAATTAGCCCGACTCGGGCTTGGCATAATACCAGTAGTCACTGTTAGGATTAGGGATTTGTGTCGCACATATGCAGATAGCCTAGACTCGCGCATGATTCAACCCGGAGTCCACCATATTACAATGGCCAGATCTAAAGGATGGTGGGAGAAGACTCACCTTGGTTTTGTTACGGTCCAACAAATGAAGTCAATGATACAGTGGCTGGGTAACGGTTCGAGTACAGATTGGCGCCCAGTAAAACCAAATGAAGGCGAAATAATGCTAGAATTTGACCCAGAACTTAGGCACCCAGACATAGAATCAATGTCTTTAGACGGTAATCTCGAGACCTGCACCGACACAGAACCAGATCAAAACGGACCGAAATTTGATGTTAGTGAAGTAATAGTTCCAGTTCACACGAGGCATGGTTGTTACGACAGCAGAGGTAAAATTATTCGATGTTATCATGTCGGGCAGAGGGACTTCCATACAAACTATTTCAGAAAAGGTTCTTTTATGAAATGGCAGGATATTTTGACAACCTGCTAAACATGAATACTGGGAGCCCAAGGACATCCCAATTTAGCAATTATATAATTTGTAAGCGTATTAATATTTGATAGAAATGAGGGGAAAAGGAAGTCAAAAGGAAGCCAGATTAGCTAGACTGAAAGAAGAGATAATAGAATACATTGCAGGCGTTCCAGATTGTTCCGCGGCAGACATAGTTCATTACCTCTCCAACGAACGTAGAATGCGTAACCACGGCCTTACAACAAGAAAAGTAGGCCTATTTATTCCCCGGTACCTATCAGATATCATCGGATTCAAATTAGACAACACTACAGGCAAGAGGCTGTACAGAGTGGCCGCATAAACGGCAGATTCATTGACATAAACCTTTTCGGACAACCATGGAATGGCCTAGAGAAGCATTTTCTGAAACCCTCTTTCCTAGCCTTTCTCACCCGGCGTCAGAACTCATTCCAATATTACCAGAGTCCCAACCTTCTTGGACAATCCTAGACAAATCATCCGCTAATTCCTTGCAACAACAAATGGATAATTTGGTTAGCAATCACTCAAATACCCGAGATTATAACACATTACCCTCATCGATTACCTTTGACCAAAGCAATGGACCAGTAATCATCGAACAGAGTGCAATAGTAGAACCATCAACACATTTCATCGGCCCTTGCTATATTGGCAATGAGGCCGTAATTAGGCATGGAGCATATGTTAGAGAATACTCTTGGATTTGCTCTACCGCAGTTGTTGGACATGCATCAGAAGTGAAACATTCAATTTTACTTCCCGGCGCAAAAGCACCCCACTTCAATTATGTTGGAGACTCCATACTCGGTAAGGCAGTCAATCTTGGGGCAGGTGTAAAACTAAGTAATTTGAGAAACGATGGGGAAGAAGTTTACCTCAGAATTGGTGATGATCGAAGGCCAAGTGGACTAAGGAAATTTGGGGCGATTCTTGGAGAGGGCTGCCAATTAGGTTGTAATGCAGTTACAAACCCTGGCACAATACTGGGTCGTAATAGTACCGTTTGGCCAAATGTCACAGTTACAGGTGTTCACGGAGAAAATTCTAACCACAGGTGATATTGATGGTTGAGAACCTATTTGGTACTGATGGTATTCGTGGATTAGTCAACCTAGAGCAGATTGGCGAGAAATCTGCAATAAGGCGATTGCTTGAGCATCGAGAAATTTCTCCAGCAATTATGCAACTAATAGGAGAGTCACTTGGTCGTATGACCGATCAACATTCTCCGCAGAAAATGACTGTGGTTATTGGATGGGATGACCGGCCTGCTAATATGAAACTTGCAGAATCTTTGACAATAGGGCTAAACCTTGCAGAATTTGAAGTCGTACATATTGGACTATGTGCCACTCCAACTCTTCACTTAGCCACATTGTCTCATAATGCAGAATTTGGTTGCATGATTACCGCTAGCCATAATCCTGTAGAAGATTCAGGTCTCAAAATTTTCAATAAATTTGGTTACAAAACAACTCCAGAGTTTGAACAAAACCTGTCATACACTGTAATTTCACTAGCCCAAGAAGAGAGGGAGTTAGATCAAATAGATGTCGAACTTTTACAACAACCAGCAACAAACTTTGAGTTACAAGAATGGGCAATCCCCCGCCATAAAAATTGGTTAGAAACTAGAGTTACTGCCCTTGCAGCATTAGTAAAATTCCAACCAAAGGGTAATTCAACGAAATTAAACACTCCACTACTCATAGATTCTTCAAAAGGCATTGCCAGTCACTGGTTTGCTAAATGGCTGTCAAGTTGGGGGATAAAAGCAATTGAAGTTAGCTCTGAAGCCTTGGCACTGAACTTAAATTGCGGGGCTGGAGACTTTTCCCCTACGCAAACTTGGACATTTGATGAAGCGCAGAATTCCCCCCACCTGTTAATCCAAAAATTACCAAAATGTGCTGCAGGATTGGTTGTGGCTGCAGCATTAGATGGGGACGGCGACCGCTGTCTGTTAATTGAATCGACTAAAACAGGCTACCAAGTGATTGATGGCGACCGTATTGCTGATACATTTGTTAATAGTGTTACTAAAGCCGGTCAGTCGTGGACTTTGGCAGCAAGTATAGAATCTGATTTATCGCTTACAACAAACTTAGATCGCTTCCAAAATAAAGTTGAATCAGTAGAAACAGCGGTTGGAGACCGATGGCTTTCGTTTGCCTTATCTAGCCAGCAATCCAATCATGTTTATTTGGAAAGTGACAGCATGCCAACCGTAATTGGCGTAGAGGATTCTGGCCACATTGTTCTTCCTGCGCCTCATCCTAACTTGACGAATCAGTGGTCACTTGTCGGAGATGGTGCTATGACACTAGTAGCCTACCTCTTAGCAATTCATACTTGTGATGAGACAAATCTGATGAACAGAGGGTGGAAGAAGAGACAATCTGTAAAGAATGTCGATCGTAGTAAATGGGACGGTAAAAACCAATTTTCCAATGATATTGAATCATTGTTTAAAGAAACCCTTGCCAAGCATAATTCGGTTTCTAATTGGGCCAGAACAACAATTAGCGGCGAGGCAAATTTGATGGCTATTACTTGTAATTACGGTGATAAAATGTTATCTCTTGGTATTAGAAATAGCGGCACGCAGGCAAAAATTTCAGTATCTGCCAGGCTAGAATATGGCGGCGATTCTAGCGGCATACAAACTGCAATCGACCTGGTATGCCAGCAACTAGCCAAAACCATGATTATCCATTGATAATGGTTTTCTCATAAGTTTGGTTTAGGTAGGTAACTATACCTAAGAGTATTGAGGAACTTACCAGTACAGCTAACATTGTTTCAATACCTGCGCCAGCACTGAATAAAACCATTGCAACAATCCAAGATAGTATCATATCTATGGCGCCAAAGACTCTCCATGCTTTCCTCATTGTGAGGATGCCGCTTACCCATGAAGTGGTGGAACAAATCATCAACAACACCGAGACTAATAGTAAACCATCCCAACCAAAGCCCGCAGGAATCAGCATCAAATGCATCGACCATAAGCCGGCAGCAAGCCAAACCCCAGTATCGGAAATAATCGACCACACGACGAATATTATACTTAGTAAACCGGTTATTGTAGCAATTAAGTGAATTCCAGGCACCGCTAAGCCAACGATTTCAAAGGTCCAAAATGCAAGACCAGTGAAGGCAAACGGAATCATCAACCATGATATCATTACTGCCGCAGGCTGCGTCCAATTCCAGCCTCTGCGAAACACCATAATAATGGCCAAAATTCCGGCAAAGCCTACGGAAATTAATCCGGCAAAAATCACCCAAGATGCTCTACCGGCCGCGCCACGGTGGTCTTCCAAGCCACGCTTAATCCGCTGACCTTCGACCCAGTCGTAGGCGATGACCCAAATTAACAGCACAATCTCAACAAATACCAATGGTACTGTCCAGTCAATCATCCCTCCAT